>NZ_JASCPM010000098.1:0-2968 GCF_029960215.1 Pseudomonas sp. PS01301
GGGGTTTGGGGAGCAATGGAACCAAAAACCAACGTAAGCTCTGAATCCCACCGTAAAGGGGCTTTCCGATCTCCAGCTCACCCGCCAGGCATTACTCTCTGATCAGTGCCTCGATGATCGGGCAGATCGTTCCGCCGTCTCCCGCATCACATTGCTGCACCAGTTCGCCTAACAGTTGCTGCATGACGACCAAGTCGGCCATCTTCTGCTCGATCAACGCGAGCTTGCGTGCAGCCCGTGCTCGCGTTTCGGCACAGGCGCACGACTCATCCAGCGTCAGCAGTCCACCGACTTCCGAGAGCGTGAAACCCAGCGCCTGAGCCCGCTTGATGAAACGCAGTCGCTTCACCATGTCCACCGGATAGCGCCGATGGCCACCCAAGGGTTTGGCTGGTTCATCCAGCAGCCCGCGTCGCTGGTAGTAGCGGATCGTCTCGACGTTCACCCCGGCGGCGTCTGCCAGCTTGCCAATGGTCAGCTCTGTGGCCATCACTTTCTCCTTGATTCCGTACTTTGGTACGGAGTTTAGAATAGCACCTAGGCAATCAGGCTCAGGAGATGGGAATGGGGATGCAACTCACCGGGAAAGGCTCGCTGGTCGCGAGTTCGCTGACCGCCATCGGTGCGTCGGTGTGCTGTGTCGGGCCACTGGTGCTGTTGGCACTCGGTGTCGGCGGTACGTGGGTGGGCGCTCTGACCATGATGGAGCCACTACGCCCCCTCTTCATCGGGTTGACTCTACTGTTCCTGGGATTGGCATTCCGCAAGCTCTACCTGGTGCCACAGGTTTGTACGCCAGGTACACCCTGCGCCGATCCGCGCACGCTCGTGCGACAGCGACTCGTGTTCTGGATCGTCAGCGTGCTGCTGCTCGGCCTATTGGCCGTGCCGTGGCTCGCCCCGCTGTTCTACTGAAGGAGATTAACCATGCGCAAACTGCTGATCGCCGTGCTTTTCGCCTTGCCCTTCGTGGCGCTGGCGGCTCCCCCGAAAACCGTCACGCTCGACGTGCAGAACATGACGTGCGGACTCTGTCCGATCACGGTCAAGAAGTCGCTGGAGAAGGTGTCCGGCGTGAGTGACGTCCAGGTCAATTTCGACCAGAAGACGGCGACCGTCACCTACGATCCCGATAAGGCCCAGCCCGAGGCACTGACTGAGGCGACCGCGAACGCGGGATACCCCTCCACAGTGCAGAAGTGAGGTCACGATGAGCGCCATTGTCCTTGAGTCCGTGCTGACTTGCCCGCGCTGCGGCTTCGCCAAGCCGGAAACCATGCCCACGGACGCCTGCCAGTTCTATTACGAGTGCAGCAACTGCAAGGCGCTGCTGCGCCCCAACCCAGGGGATTGCTGCGTTTTCTGTTCGTTCGGCTCGGTGAAGTGCCCGCCGATCCAGCAGCAGCTTGGGTGTTGCTCATAGCGTTTAGGGGGATCACAGGTCGTCGTCTGGATTACGCAGTGGCCGCAGCTCGCCGCGCGCAACTTCTTCCGGTACCGCAAAGGAATACCGCCCGAGCATGTTGATGTGCTCGTAGATCAGCGGCGATAGCCGGGCCAAATCCTCTTCCAGCACTGGATAGCCGTGCTGCTTGAGCCGTTCCACGGCCGCCGTCATGTAGAGGGTGTTCCACAGCACGATGATGTTCACCACCAGGCCCAGAGCACCGAGCTGGTCTTCCTGGCCTTCGCGGTAGCGCTGGCGGAGCTCGCCGCGTTTGCCGTGGAACACGGCGCGGGCCAGGCTGTGCCGGCCTTCGCCTCGGTTCAACTGGGTCAGGGTGGCGCGGCGCTTGGACTCGTCGTCGATATAGGTCAACGTGTGCAGAGTCTTTTCGATCCGCCCGAATTCGGCCAGCGCCTGGGCCAGCCGGGTGGGTCTATCTCCCGTTTGCAGCGTGCGCATGATGCCAGTCGCCGGCACCCGGCCGAGTTTGAGCGAGCCGGCCAGGCGCAGCAGGTCGTCCCAGTGCTCGGCGATCAGGTCGAGTTTGACCGACTGGCGGGCCAGCCCGTTGAGCTTGCCGTAGTCCGCGTCCGGGCGCGTGCGCCAGAAGCGGGTACCGCCGACATCGGCCAGCCGCGGACTGAAGTGGTAGCCAAGTAGGCGGAAGAGCCCGAACACCACATCGCTGTAGGCCCCGGTGTCGGTCATGATTTGCGTCGGCTGCAACTCGGTCTGCTGTTCCAGCACGACCGCCAGCAACACCAGGCTGTCGCGCAGCGTGCCGGGCACGGTGATGGCGTTGAGGCCGGAGAATTGGTCGGAAATCAGGTTGTACCAGGTGACACCCCGGCCGGTGCCGAAATACTTCGGATTGGGGCCGGCATGCACGGTGCGCACCGGTACGACGAAGCGCATGCCATCGGCGGAGGCGACCTCGCCGCCACCCCAGACTTGGGCCAGTTCCAGTTGGCTTTGCGCTCCGACCAGGATGGCGTTAGCCGCTGACAGGGTGTCGTCGCGGATATAATTCTGGCTGACCCAGGACAGCCGGTCACGGCGCAGCGCCGGGTTGTCGGTGCGGATCAAGGGCTCCAGGCCGGTGTTGCAGGCCCCGCCCAACAGCACCGCGCAGAGGCTGGTGACCAGGTTGTCGGCGCGTGCATTGCGTTCGGAGACATGGGTGAAGGCCTCGGAAAAGCCAGTGCGGGCGGCGATTTCCAAGAGGATTTCCGGCAGATCGACACGCGGCATCAGGTCAGACACGGCCGCCCGCAGTTGCAGCAACGAGCAGGGCTCGTCCAGCTTGTCCAGCGCCCCGAGCGACAGTTCGGTCTTGCCCTCGGTGTTCTCGCTCAGTTGAATCGCCGGGTTGTCGGGCAGGCGCGCGGCTACTGCCAGCCAGGTTGCATCCAGCTCGACGGACAAGGCGTCCAGGGTGGTTTTGGCGTCGATGGTCAGGCCCAGTGACCGGCAGATGATCGGTCGCGCCGCCAGCCATTCGGCACCGTCGAGCAGGCCAAG
>NZ_JASCPM010000099.1:0-2893 GCF_029960215.1 Pseudomonas sp. PS01301
CCCCGCTCCCACAGAAGATCTTATTTACCTGTGGGAGCGGGGCGGGCGGCGAGCTCTCTGCCCGCGAAGAGGCCAGCACAAGCACCACAAGACTCAATCCCTCACACCCCCTCCAGCACCCCGGCCAACTGCTCTATCCCTGGCCGGATCTTGTCGGCGTCGATGGCATGAAACCCCAGCCGCATGAAATTCCCGGGCGGTGCGGGCTTGAAGAAGAACTGCGCTCCGGATTCGATCAGAATGCTCTTCTGCGCCGCCGCCCACGCCAGTTTCTGAGTATCCACGCCGGCCGGTGCCTTGAGCCAGAATGCGCTGGAACTGTCGCTGCCCAGATGCTGGCAACTGCTCAGACATCGACTGACAGCGTCCTGCATTGAGGCCCGTCGCCGCCCATGTTCCTCGCGAAAGCGGCGCAGGTGCGCATCGTAGTGACCTTGAGCGAGAAACTCGGCCAGCATGCGCTGGTTGTTCAACGGCGGGTGCCGGTACATCAAGCGGCGCAGGGCCCGCAGCTCGCTGATCAGTTCGGCATCGGCCACCATGTAACCCAGGCGCAGCCCCGGTGAAAAGGCTTTCGACAAGCTGCTCAGGTAGATCACCCGCCCACTGCTGTCGCTGGCCTTGAGCGCGGGCTGCGGATGATGGTCCAGGTTGAGCTCGGCGTCGTAGTCGTCCTCGATGAGGATCTGGTCGTGCTGGCGAATATGCTGCAGTAGGCGGGTCCGTCGTGCGGCACTCATGGCGATGCCGGTGGGCACCTGATGGCCCGGCGTCACATAGAGGTAGTCACAGTCGTCCAGGCGAGCATCCACCACCAGCCCTTCAGCGTCGATGTCCTGCTTGTGCACGTGAGCTCCTTGCAATTCGAAGATGCTCAGGGCATCGCGAAAACCGGGGTTCTCGATGGCCACCTTGACGCCATGCGTCATCAGCAATGTAGCCAGCAGGTACAGCGCGTTCTGCGAGCCCAGGGTCAGCAGGATTTCGTCAGAGCTGGCCCAGATGCCCCGCTTGGGCAGCACGCGGGTGCGCAGCTGTTCGATGAGCATCTGATCGTCGCGGTCGAAACGATCGCACAACCAGCCTTGATCGCGTTCGCTGCGCAGGGTGTTGCGCGACACTTCGCGCCAGCGTTCCAACGGGAACAAGTCCCGTATGGGCTGCCCGTAGATGAACGGGTAGCTGAAGCCACTCCAGTCACCGGGCCGCAAGACGCCGTGCTTCAAACTGGGGAGCATCTTCAGGCGCCCGGCCCAATCCGGAGCGCGCTCCGCATCGCAGGTATCGCTGTAGCCGACCGGACGGTGACGACTGAACGATGGCCAGGCGTTGCGCGCATCGCCGCCGCAGTAGTCGGCATGCAGGTAGTAACCACTGCGAGGGCGGCTCACCAGATAGCCGTTATCCAGCAGGCTCTCGTACACCAGTGCCACGGTATTGCGCGAGATGCTCAATTGCTGGGACAGCTTGCGGCACGACGGCAAGGGCTCATCGGGTGGAAACCCTCCGCCCAGAATCGCCGACACCAGAGACTCGCGCAGTTGCTCCTGCAAGCCGCGCTGCTGGTCGAAATCCAGGTAAAACACGTGATCGATCATGCTCTCGCTCCGCGATGGCCCGCCGCGGATTGATCCGCGTCGAAGCGCTTTCACCTGTCCTGGACCCGCCCGGTTCCCAGGGCGAGCCAACCTGTTGGCACCCATGCCGATCGATGGACTTTGCAAATAGCGCGCCATGCTTTTTTGCGCACGCAACTGGCCAGTCGAATGTGCCCAACTGCCCCTATCGCTGTGCGCAGACGCCTCACTAAGGTTGAGGCCATGCCACTGAACGCCTTCGTTCAGCGAAACGATCAGGCCTATTTCAACCCTCGGGAGCAGCATCCATGAAGCAACCCCGCAAGCGTTCGATGACCGGCACATCCCTGGGCCTGCTGCGCACGTTGAGCCTGGCCACGCTGGTACTCTCGGCCTCGTTCGGCGCCCATGCCGACCTCGCCGAGGTGAAGAGCAAAGGTTTCCTGAGTGTCGCCACCGAGGATGACTACGCACCGTTCAACTACATCGTCGATGGCAAACCCGAAGGCTTTCACAAGGAGCTGCTGGAGGACCTCAAGGCCTACGCCAAAACCCAGAACATCGATGTCAAGCAAGACATCCTGCCCTGGACCGGGCTGCTTGCGTCGGTTTCTTCCGGCCAGTACGACGTGGCCTTCACCGGCGCCCTGGTCACCGATGAACGTCTGCGCGTGTTCAACTTCGCCCCGCCTTTCGCGTCCGCCCAGCACTTCTACGTCAAGCGTGCCGATGACAAGCGCCTCAGCGATATCGCCAGCCTGTGCGGCAAGACCGTCGGCGTGCAGGCCGGCAGCGCACTGCTGGCACGCCTGCCCGAGCTCAAGAAAATGATGAAGGACAAGGGTTGCGAGATGGGCAAGGTGGTGGAGTATCCGTCGTACCCGGAAATCTACGCCGATTTGGCCAACGGTCGCCTGGACTACGCCGTGAACGCGCTGATCTCGGTGAACGACCTGATCAAGACCCGCGGCGACACCTTCGCCAAGGGCATTGCCGTGTCGGGCGCCGGCTTCGCCGCCTGGCCCGTGCCGAAGAACAGCCCGGAGCTGCTCACGTTCCTCAGCGGCTTCATGGACCAGATCCGCGCCAACGGGCGTCTGGCCGCGTTGCAGACCAAGTGGTTCGGCGAAGCCTTCCCGGACATGCCCAAGGAGCCGATCACCAACGTCGAGCAGTTCCACACGTTGGCGGGGATGAAGTGATCGCCTGAATGATCGGGTTGTGCCGGTCTGGCCTCTTCGCGGGCAGATGGCTCGCCGCCCGTCCCGCTCCCACAAGGCTACACGGCTTATCACTCATCCCTGTGGGAGCGGGGC
>NZ_JASCPM010000009.1:0-142679 GCF_029960215.1 Pseudomonas sp. PS01301
ATGGTCGAGTGCTGGGTGTCAGGCGATTCGGCGGTGTGCCCTTCGCGAGCAGAGCCCGCTCCCACAGGGTTGGCACTTGTGGGAGCGGGCTCTGCCCGCGAAGGCCGCGGCGCCGTCTAACTGTCTCGCTGCAAATCCGGCGGAATCGGCAGGTCCTTCAGCGGATCGGGTCGCTTGCCGCGTCCGGCCTGGTACTGGCGAATCTGGTAGACATAGGCAAGTACCTGCGCCACCGCTAGGTACAGCCCGGCCGGGATCTGCTGCTCGATGTCCGTGGAATAGAAGATCGAGCGTGCCAGGGCCGGTGATTCGAGCACCTGGATACGGTGCTCGTTGCCGATCTCGCGAATCTTCAGGGCAATGAAGTCCGAGCCCTTGGCCAGCAGCACCGGGGCATTGCCCTTCTCCGGATCGTACTTGAGCGCCACGGCGTAGTGGGTTGGGTTGGTGATGATCACGTCCGCCTCGGGAATGGCCGTCATCATTCGTCGTTGCGACATCTCGCGCTGCAACTGGCGCACCCGCCCTTTCACCTCGGGACGGCCTTCAGCGTCCTTGTGCTCGTCCTTGACCTCCTGCTTGGTCATCATCAGTTTCTGCTTGCTGCTGTACAGCTGGAACGGCACGTCCACGGCAGCAATCAGCGCCAGCCCGCAGGACATCCACAAGGCGCTCCAGCCGACCAGTTGCACGCTGTGGATGATCGCCATTTCCAGTGGCTCATTGGCGATGGCCAGCAGGTCGGCACGGTCCTTGGCCAGGACAGCTATGGCAACGATGAGGATGATGGCGAACTTGGCCAGGGCCTTCAGCAACTCGGTCAGCGCATGCATGGAAAACATGCGCTTGAGGCCCGCGGCCGGGTTCATGCGGCTGAACTTGGGTGCCATGGAGCTGGCCGCGAACAACCACCCGCCCAATGCAACCGGCCCGATCAGGGCTGCGAGCAGCATCGTCACCAGAATCGGCTGGGTGGCCAGGATCGCCACCTTGCCCGACTGCAGCAGAAAGATGCCCATGTAGCGCTCGTCGAGCAGCACCTCGCGGCTCAGGGTGAAGTTGCTGCGCATCAGCTCCAGCAGGCTCTGCGCCAAATGCCCGCCGAACGCCAGCAGCGCGCCGCACCCGGCGACCATCACCGCCAGGGTGTTGAGCTCCTTGGAACGGGCGATCTCGCCTTTTTCGCGCGAGTCTTTCTTGCGCTTGTCCGTGGGGTCTTCTGTCTTGTCGGCACCGCTTTCGCTTTCGGCCATTGCCTACTCCGCTCGCGCCAATTCGCGCAGCCACTGCAAGGCGTTGGTCGCCAGCGGCTGATACTGGTTGAGGATATCGCCCAGGCTGACCCAGAGGATGAACATCCCCAGCACCAGGGTCAGCGGGAAACCGATGGAAAAGATGTTCAACTGCGGTGCGGCACGGGTCATCACGCCGAAGGCGATGTTGACCACCAGCAAGGCAGTGATGGCAGGCAGCACCAGCAGCACACCGGCACCCAGAACCCAGCCCATGCGCAGCACCACATCCCAGTAATGCGCGGTCAGCAGGCCGCCGCCGATGGGCAACGTGGTGAAGCTCTCGGTCAGCACCTCGAAGATCACCAGATGGCCGTTCATGGACAGGAACACCAAGGTCACCAGCATGCTGAAGAACTGGCCGACCACCGCCACCGATACGCCGTTGGTGGGGTCGACCATGGACGCGAAGGCCATGCCCATCTGGATCGCCAGAATCTGCCCGGCGACCACGAAGGCCTGGAACAGGAACTGCAGGGAGAAGCCGAACAGCGCGCCGATGATGATCTGTTCGGCCACCAGCAGCAGCGCCTGGACACTGATGGCGTCGACCGTCGGCGCGGGCGGCAGCCCCGGCACGATGACCACGGTGATCGCCACGGCAACGTACAGGCGCACCCGCTGCGGCAGCACCTGAGTGCCGAAGATCGGCATGGTCATCAGCATTGCGGCAACCCGGAACAGCGGCAGGATGAAGCTGGCCACCCAGCCACCGATCTGCGCGTCGGTCAGCTGCAGCAATGGCTGCATCAGCCGATCACCTGCGGGATGTTGGAATACAGGGTGGTGATGTACTCCATGAAGGTGCGCACCATCCACGGTCCGATGACGATCAGCGTCACCAGCATGACCAGCAGGCGCGGCAGGAAGCTCAGGGTCTGTTCGTTGATCTGCGTGGCCGCCTGGAACATGGCGATGATCAGGCCGACGATCAGGCTCGGCAGCACGAGGATTGCGACCATTACCGTGGTCAGCCACAGCGCTTCGCGAAACAGGTCGACAGCGACTTCCGGGGTCATGGGTTCAGGCTCCTGGGCAAGGCAGATCTGGCTTGTTCGCGGGCAGAGCCCGCTCCCACACAATGGGTAGCGCCGCGACTGATGTGGAAGCGGGCTCTGCCCGCGAAGAAGCCCTCGACAACACAGCACATCGCAAAGTCAGACACCACCGAAACTCCCCGCCAGGGTCCCGATGATCAGCGCCCAGCCATCGACCAGGACGAACAGCATGATCTTGAACGGCAGCGAGATGATCAGCGGCGAGAGCATCATCATACCCATGGCCATCAGCACACTGGCGACCACCAGGTCGATGATCAGAAACGGGATGAAGATCATGAAGCCGATCTGGAACGCCGTCTTCAGCTCCGAGGTGACGAAGGCCGGTACCAGGATGGTCAGCGGCGCCTGGTCGGCACTGGCGATGTCGGTGCGCTTGGACAGCCGCATGAACAGCTCGAGGTCGCTCTGCCGCGTCTGCGCCAGCATGAAGTCCTTGATCGGACCTTCGGCGCGGGCAACCGCGTCCTGGGCGCTGAGCTGTTCGTTCAGGTAGGGCTGCAGGGCCTGCTGGTTCACCTTGTCGAACACCGGCGCCATGATGAACATGGTCAGGAACAGCGCCATGCCGGTCAGCAACTGGTTGGACGGGGTCTGCTGCAGGCCCAGTGCCTGGCGCAGGATGGAAAAGACGATGATGATGCGGGTGAAACTGGTCATCAGCATGACGAACGCCGGGATGAAACTCAGCGCGGTCATGATCAGCAGGATCTGCAGGTTGACCGAATACTCCTGCTGGCCGTTGGCGCCGCTGGTCATGGTCAACGCCGGAATCTGCAGCGGATCGGCGGCCAGCGCCAAAGGCGCCGCCAACATCAAGGCCAGGGGCAGGACTACGCGCAACGCACCCATCACTTCTTATCCTTCTGGTCCTTGCCCAGCAGTTCCATCAGGCGCTGGGCGAATTCGGGTGTGGCCTGCGTGGTTCGGTCGGGCGGCATGACCGGCGTGCTCATCACGTGCAGGGCGCTGATGCGACCGGGGCTGACGCCCAACAGGATCTGCTCCTCGCCCACCTGCACCAGCACCAGCCGGTCACGCGGACCCAACGCCTTGGCGCCGATCACGTCGATGACCTGCCCCTGACGCGGTGCGACCTGCTGCACTCGGCGCATCAGCCAGGCCAGACCGAAGATCAACGCCACCACGGCCAACAGCCCCAGCACCGTCTGGGTCAATTGACCGGCCAGGCCAGTTCCACCCGACGCCACCACCGGCGCCGCAGCCGGCGCCGCTTCGGGCGCAGCCAGAACGACCATGGGCAGGAGCAGCAGGGCCCACAGAAGGCGGCCCATCACCGCAGCTTCTTGATGCGTTCGCTGGGACTGATCACGTCGGTCAGGCGGATGCCGAACTTCTCGTTGACCACTACCACTTCGCCGTGGGCGATCAATGTCCCGTTGACCAGCACATCCAGCGCTTCGCCCGCCAGCCGGTCGAGTTCGATCACCGAACCCTGGTTGAGCTGCAGCAGGTTGCGGATGCTGATGTCGGTCGCCCCGACTTCCATGGAGATGGTCACCGGAATGTCGAGGATCACATCCAGATTCGGTCCATCGAGGGTGACCGGGCCGTTACCTGACTTGGGCGAACTGCCGAACTCTTCCATGGGCAGGCGCGAGGAAGCGGAACCGCCACGGGCATCGGCGGCCAGCAGCGCATCGATGTCGTCCTGCCCCGCGTCCCCGGACTCACCCAGTGCAGCGGCCCATTCATCGGCGAGCGCCTGGTCTTCGGCGGAAATTGTTTCATCTTGATCAGCCATCAGTGGTCCTCGACGGGCATCTAAATCATCGGATTGAAGCGATCAGCGACGCTCGATCGGTTCGATTACTTGTAAAGCCAGGTTGCCCTTGTGCGAGCCCAGCTTGGCCTTGAACGAGGGTACGCCATTGGCGCGCAGCACCAGCTCTTCCGGCAGCTCCACCGGAATCACGTCGCCGGGCTGCATGTGCAGGATATCGCGCAGTTTCAGCTGGCGTCGCGCCACGGTGGCGCTCAACGGCACGCTGACGTCCAGCACGTCTTCACGCAGCGCCTTGCTCCAGCGCTCGTCCTGGTCGTCCAGGTCGGACTGGAAGCCGGCATCGAGCATCTCGCGCACCGGCTCGATCATCGAATACGGCATGGTCACGTGCAGGTCACCGCCACCGCCATCGAGCTCGATGTGGAACGTGGACACCACCACCGCCTCGCTGGGGCCGACGATGTTGGCCATGGCCGGATTGACCTCCGAGTTGATGTACTCGAAGTTGACTTCCATGATCGCCTGCCAGGCCTCCTTCATGTCGAGGAACGCCTGGTCCAGCACCATGCGCACCACGCGCAGCTCGGTCGGAGTGAACTCGCGACCCTCGATCTTGGCGTGGCGACCGTCGCCGCCGAAGAAATTGTCGACCAGCTTGAACACCAGTTTGGCATCGAGAATGAACAGACCGGTGCCACGCAGCGGCTTGATCTTCACCAGGTTGAGGCTGGTGGGGACGTACAGCGAGTGGACGTACTCGCCGAACTTCATCACCTGCACGCCGCCAACCGCCACATCGGCGGAGCGACGCAACAGGTTGAACATGCTGATACGGGTATAGCGGGCGAAGCGCTCGTTGATCATTTCCAGCGTGGGCATGCGCCCACGCACGATGCGATCCTGGGTGGTCAGGTCGTAGCTCCTGATGCCTCCGGGCTCGCCATTGCCTTCGGTTTGCACCAGGCCATCGTCGACACCATGCAGCAGCGCATCGATCTCGTCCTGGGACAGCAGGTCCTGCACGGCCATGAGTTGTTCCTACTGCAATACGAAGTTAGTGAAGAGCACCTGGTCGATGACTGGCTTGCCCACTTCTTTCTGCGCCACTTCCTGCACGCTAGCGGTCGCTTTCTGGCGCAGCATTTCCTGGCCGATCGGCGTGGTCAGGGTGTCGAACGGTTGCCCGGAGAAGAGCATGACCAGGTTGTTGCGGATCACCGGGGTGTGCACTTTCAAGGCCTCCATGTCAGCCTTGTCGCGCGCCTGCAGGACAATGCTGACCTGCATGTAGCGATCACGGCCGTTCTGCTTGAAGTTGACCACAAAGGCGGGAGTCATCGATTCGTAGATTGCCGCAGGCTTGACGTTGGTGGCTGCCGCCGGGGTTTCCTCTGCGGGCGCACTGGCGGATTTGTGCATGAAGTACCAGGTGGCGCCCACCGAAAGGCCGACAGCCAGCAACAGGCCTACGACCACCAGGATGATCAGCTTGAGTTTGCCCTTGCCTTCCTTGGCTGCGGGGTCCTTTGCTTCTTCGGTCTTTGCCATGCCAATAATCCGTCACCATTGAGGGGTAAGCGTACCCATGGCGACGATGGAGCAAGGGTTATGCCAACACTCATCGCGACGTGCCTGCGCGGCACGTCGCCAGGATCGACCGACTGGATCAGGCGGCTGGATCAGGCGTAGTAATCCACCGCACTGCTGCCCAGCACCGTGCTGGAGGTCACGGGCTGGACAGCAGCCACCGCGGACTCGCTGGTGTCGATCGCGTCACCGCCTGAGCGTTCACCAGTGCTGCGGCGACTCTGCTGGGCCTGCTGCTGCTCGCCCTGAGACTGGCGAGACTGGTCGGATACGTTGACATCCAACTGTCCCATGCCCTGCTGGTTGAACATGTCCTTGAGGCGATGCTGCTGGCTTTCCAGCGCCTCGCGTACGCCGATGTGAGCGCTCGAGAAGGTCACCTGTGTCTGCTGGTCGGGTGTGATGTCGACACGAATGTCCAGACGTCCAAGCTCCGCAGGTGTGAGCTGGATATCGGCCGACTTGAGGTTCTGGCTCGACAGGTACATGACCCGATTGACTAGGCCTTCGGTCCATCCTGACTGCTGCATGGCCAGAGGCTGGCCCAGCGGACCGGCCAGCGGTGCGGCACCGCCGGCCTTGGCCGGGGCGGCCTGAGCCAGGGCCTGCAGGCGATCGGCAAAATTGTCGATGTGGCTGTCGCTGGCAGCCGCGTCGGGGTCTTTCAAGCCACTGTCGAGCAAACCGGCAAAGCCGGTATCACCGCCCTCGCCCGCTTCACCTGCCTGCTCCTTGCCCATCATCGCCGCCAGACCGTTGACGAAACTGCCCTCCAGACCTCGCTCGTTGGTTGCAGAAGGGTCGTTCGGTGACGTTTGGCTGGCATGTGCGGAGGTGGTGCCATTGTTTTTGGCGGTCTGCTCAAGGGCCAGACGCAGTGCAGGCAGGTCAGCCAGGACGTCCTGGGTCGGATCGAAATCTTCGGACGGGGTATCGGTGTCGCTGTCGGTGAGACTGGCAGCAGTGAGTGCCGCCGGCGGCGCCTGAACCAGCGCAGGGTTGCTGGCCGGGTCGGCAGGGACCGGCGCAGCCGCGGAATCGACCGACGCAGTCGTCGAGGCGACAGCAGAATCATCCTTATCGTCGGCAGCGGTGACCTTGTCGTCGTCCTTGTCGGCAACCTTGTCGGCCTTACCGGACTTGTCAGCCTTGTCGATCTTTTCAGGTTTCTCCGGCTTGTCTGCCTTGGCCACTGGCAACTTCTTGCCGCTATCGGCAACCGTCGAGCTGGCTCCGGCAGCTTTGTTGGCAGGAGTAGCAGCCGTTTCCCGTGCAGCCACGGACGCAGGGTCGGCCTTGGCCTTGACTGTGGTTGCGTGGTTTTGGCGGGCATAGAGATCGGCGAAACGCGGCGACGAATCGGTGTCCGCTGCAGCGGGCTTGGCCGCTCCGGTGGCGGAGGCCGCGCGTGCGGCAGCGCCCAGTTGCAGCAGCAGAGGGTTTGAAGCGACAGCCATGAAGATCTCCCCGATACGGTAGCGTTAACGCTGATAGCCTAGAGGAAGCAAGTATCGGGCCATTGGCAGTCAACGGCTGAAGGTGTCGCTCAGTCAGGGAATCGTGCACGCTCTTCGGAGTACAGTTTCAGGACCAGCGCGAACTCGCTGTCGATACGCTGCACGTAGGCATCCACGCCATCCGGCGTGCCCTGACGGCAGTACTGCTCCAATTCGCTGCACAGTTGCGCCAGGCGCATGGCGCCCATGTTGCTGCTGCTGCCCTTGAAACTGTGGGCAGCATGGCCGAGCTCGACCACATCATGGGATCGATGCAGTTCGTTCAGGCGCAGTTGCGAGTCACTGAGGAAGGTATCGAGCAACAGGGGGTATTCATCTTCCATGACATCCTCCAGAGCGGCCAGGGCCGTGGGGTCGACATGGGGCTTTTCCGGCTGTTCATGGCTGGGCTTTTGCACCGTCAGCGGTTCGCCAGCTAGATGTTCGATAGTCACTTGTTCGCTCCTTGATCAAGCCGGTTACGCTTGAGACTCCCAGGTAAATTCAACGTGGACACTGCGTCCGTCTTCCGACCACCCCGAACTGCTGCTGAGGTGGCGGACCAGGTTGACCCCGCGCCCCGACAACCCATGCACGCTCGGCGCTCTGGCCAGCACCTTGGCCGGATCGAAGCCCTTGCCACTGTCTTCGACCACGATGCGCAGCACGCCGCCAACGCCTTGCGGACGTACCTGCAAGTGTAAGCGTATATAGCCGTCTTCCAAAGCGGCCAGACGCTCGTTGCGCAGTGCGTAGTACCGGGAGAAGCCAGCGGCATCGCGCTTGAGTGCGGAGTCGAGCTCCAGCACCCCGTGCTCCAAGGCATTGGAGTATAGCTCGGCCAACACGCTGTAGAGCTCACCACTCTGCGAGCGCAGGCCGTGAATCTCCTGCAACAGTTGCAGGATGTAAGGCAGCGGATTGAAACGACGCAGGGTGTCGGCACGAAATTCGAACATGGCCGACCAGTCGAGCGGACTGGATTGACCACTGTCGGAATAGATCAGGCTGGCCGGCGGCTGGCGTTGGGCGTCGATCAAGGCCAACTGCACCATGCTCACGTCGTCGCGCGATTCACCGCGAAAATCCTCGAGAGCCTGCAGGATGCCTTCGAACAGTGACTCGGGGTCCTTGTGGGTGTCGAATACCCGTTCGAGCCGTTCCACCCCGAAGGATTCGTCCTGCGCATTGCTCGTTTCGATAACGCCGTCGGACAGCAGCAGCACCCGATCACCCGGCGCCAGCGGCCAGACTTCGGTCTGGTCCTCGAAACGGGTAGCTGGCAGTACGCCCAGCGGTAAATGCCGCGATACCAGCGCCACGCGCTTCGAGCCGTCCTGGCGGTGCAGGTAGCCATCGGGCATGCCACCGTTCCAGACTTCCACGGTGCAACGCTGAAAGCTCAGGCGCAGCAGGGTGGCGCAGCAGAACATGTCCACCGGCAGGATGCGCTTGAGCTTGGCGTTCATCTCGCGCAGGATTTCGGCCAGTCCGTATCCCTTGGCGGTCATGCCGTAGAACACCTCGGCCAGCGGCATGGCCCCCACCGCTGCCGGTAGCCCATGCCCGGTGAAATCGCCGAGCAGCACATGCATGTCGCCCGACGGTGTATAGGCGGCGAGCAGCAGATCACCATTGAACAGCGCGTAGGGTGATTGCAGATAACGCACGTTGGGCGCATCGAGACAGCCGGAGTGGGCGATCTGATCGAACACCGCCTTGGCCACGCGCTGCTCGTTGAGCAGGTAATCATGGTGACGGGTGATCAGGTCACGCTGCTCCAGCACCGTGGCCTGTAGACGCCGCAGGCGATCCATGGCCTTGATCTTGGCGGCCAGAATCACCTGGTTGTAGGGTTTGGCCAGAAAGTCGTCGCCACCGGCGTCCAGGCAGCGGACCAGCGCCTGTTCTTCGGTCAACGACGTCAGGAAGATGACCGGCACCAGCGCCTCGCCGGCCAATTGCTTGATCGTGCGCGCTGCCTCGAAGCCGTCCATCACCGGCATCATGGCGTCGAGCAACACCAGCTGCGGTCGTTGCTGGCGAAACAGTTCGATGGCTTCCTGACCGTTGCTGGCGGTGATCACCGCGTGTCCCTGCCGACGCACGATGCTCGACAGCAGCATGCGGTCGGTCATGTTGTCGTCGGCAATCAGAACCGTCAGTGCTTCATCATTGACGGGCGGTTTCAAGGGATCTTGAACAACTTGTCGAAGTTGGAGATCGCCAGAATCTTGCGCACGTCGGAGGAAATGTTCGACAGCGTGATATCGGCGTGGTCACCACCGGCGTGGTCGCGCAGCAACAGCAACATGCCCAGTGCCGAGCTGTCCATGTAGGTGGTTTCGTTCAGGTCGACGACATAGCGGGTGGACTTGCCCTCGCGCTCGTAGCTCTCACGAAATTGCTGGTGCAGGCTGAAGTCGAATCGACCCTTGACGGCAATCGATGACGTATTGTTTTCGCCATTGAAACTGTGGCTTACCGAACTCTGGGTTACAGCCATGTAGTAATGCTCCTTGGGTGTGCCGTGCAGGCAAGGTTTAACACTGCATGACGGGGCGTTCAACAGGGTACTGACTAAATCTGACTAGAAGCTGT
This sequence comes from Pseudomonas sp. PS01301, assembly GCF_029960215.1. Classification (NCBI taxonomy): domain Bacteria; kingdom Pseudomonadati; phylum Pseudomonadota; class Gammaproteobacteria; order Pseudomonadales; family Pseudomonadaceae; genus Pseudomonas; species Pseudomonas sp. PS01301. Next base: position 9,782 of record NZ_JASCPM010000009.1, read on the forward strand.
CGTGCCTGGGCAGTCGCTGCGACAACTCGTCAAGCAAGCGCTGCTCACGCTTGTCCTCCAACTGCCGGGCCTCGAGGATATAGCGCTGGACCAGCTTGCGCAGCCCTTCCACACGAGCATAGGCCTGCTGCCAGGTGGCGCGCGCATTGTTCAGGTTGTTCTGGTGCCATGCAAGGCTCTGGCGCTGCTGGCCGACAGCGGTTTCCAGCTGGTTGAGAAAGCGCTGGTAGTTCATCAGCCACTGGCCGGACACACCGCGGCTGCCGTTGTTGATCCACTGCTGCTGATAGTCGTTGCGAAAACGCTCGAGCTCCGCCAGCTTGGCTTCGGCCAGGTTCACTTGCCCCTGAAAATGACCCAGGCGCTGGGCAGCCTTGCGCTCGGTGCTTTCGGCCATCTCCACCACGGGAGCCAGGCGCGCTGCGCGACTCATCGCCATCCGCGCTTACCCCGGCGCCACAGGCGTGAACACCGCAGCCAGGCGCTCGGCGCTGGCCTGCAGGCTTTCATTGTCGTTGAGGCCCTGGCGCAGGTAACGCACCAGCTGCGGTTGCAGGGCGATCGCAAGGTCGGTCTCGCGATCACCGCCCGCGACGTAGGCGCCAACGCTGATCAAGTCGCGGCTCTGCTGATAGCGCGACCACAGTTGCTTGAACTGTTGTGCCTGGCCCAGGTGCTGGGGGCTGACCACGCTGGGCATCACTCGGCTGATCGACGCCTCGATATCGATGGCCGGGTAATGCCCCTCTTCTGCCAGACGACGTGACAGCACGATGTGGCCGTCGAGCACGCCACGCGCCGAGTCGGCAATCGGATCCTGCTGATCGTCGCCTTCGGACAATACGGTGTAAAACGCGGTGATCGAGCCGCCGCCCGCCTCGGCGTTGCCGGCGCGCTCGACCAGCTTGGGCAGCTTGGCGAACACCGAAGGCGGATAGCCCTTGGTCGCCGGCGGCTCGCCGATGGCCAAGGCGATTTCCCGCTGGGCCTGAGCGAAGCGGGTCAACGAGTCCATCAGCAACAAGACGTTCTTGCCCTTGTCGCGAAAGTATTCGGCGATGCGCGTGCAATACATGGCGGCGCGCAGGCGCATCAGTGGCGCTTCGTCAGCCGGTGACGCCACCACCACCGAACGGCGCAGCCCCTCCTCGCCCAAGGTATGTTCGATGAACTCCTTGACCTCGCGGCCCCGCTCGCCGATCAGGCCGACGACGATGATGTCGGCTTCGGTAAACCGCGTCATCATGCCCAGCAGCACACTCTTGCCCACGCCGGTACCGGCGAACAGGCCCAGACGCTGGCCACGGCCCACGGTCAGCAAACCGTTGATGCTGCGGATGCCGACATCCAGCGGCTGACTGATGGGGTCGCGCTTGAGGGGGTTGATGGTGGGCCCGTCCATCGGCACCCAGTCCTCGGCCTTCATGCCGCCCTTACCGTCCAGGGCTCGCCCGGCGCCGTCGAGGATGCGCCCAAGCATGCTCATGCCCATCGGTAGACGCCCGGTATCGGCCACCGGCACCACCCGCGCGCCGGGCGCGATGCCGCTGACGCTGCCCACGGGCATCAGGTAGATCTTGCTGCCGGAGAAGCCCATGACTTCCGCTTCGACCTGCACCGGCTGGTCGCTGTCGTCGTTGATCACCACGCAGCGACTGCCCATGGCCGCGCGCAGCCCTTCGGCTTCGAGAGTCAGGCCGACCATGCGCAGCAAGCGCCCTTCGACGATAGGCTGGCGCGGCAGGTCGATGGCCGCCTCGTAGCTGCCCAGGCGCTTGCCGAAGCTGGTGCGATCAAGCTTCATCGGGCGCGTCCAGATCGACGGTGATGTCGGCCGGGGCCGGGTGCATGTTCTGCTCGTGCAACTGATCGAACAATTGCGCAATGGCCTGGGTGATGCGCGTCTCCATGCTCGCATCGATGCGGCTGTGTTCGGTTTCGATACGGCAGCCACCGGGCTGTAGCGAGTCGTCTTCCTGGATTCGCCAGTTTTCCTCGTGCTTCTCGCGCAGCGACTTGATCTGCTCGAAGTCCTGAGGGTTGATGAAGATGCGGATATTGTTGGCGCCCATGGGCAGCAACTTCAACGCTTCGCGCAGGACTTTTTCGATCTGGCTGGAATCGGTGAGCAGTTCGCGGCGGATGACCTGGCGGGCAATGTGGCCCACCAGCTCGACCAGTGATTTCTCGATCTGGGTATCTTGATCAGCAATAGGCGTCAGCAGGTGTCCCAACAGCCGGTCGAACTGGGCAAGCTTGCCAGCCAGCGCCGCTTCGGCTTCCTGACGGACCTTGAGCTGGGTGCTGTGAAAGCCTTCCTTTTCACCGGTGGCGAAGCCCTCGTTGTAGGCCTCTTGGCGAATGGCTTCCAGCTCTTCCAAGGTAATGGGCTGCACCTCATCGAGGGGCACCTCTTCGATTTCCTCGACCGACACGGGCTCCGGCATCACCTCTTCGGCAGGCCGCTCGGGATCGAAGCTGGGCAACGCCCACAGGTCGGCACTGCGCGCGTCGATGGCGCGAATCAGTTCACTGACGGGTTCTTGGGTGGGGCGGGACATGGCTTGCGATTCCTGACGCCTGGGTGCGAAGTGGGGTCGCTCGGAGCCGACCACCCCAGGGCAGCCGGCCTCCACGACAGAGGTCTGGGAGAGGGATGATTAGATCATCTCTTCCCCACCCTTGCCACCGAGCACGATTTCACCTGCTTCGGCCATGCGCCGGGCAATGGTGAGCACTTCCTTCTGCGCCGACTCGACATCGCTGACCCGCACCGGCCCCTTGGCCTCGAGGTCGTCACGCAACAGCTCGGCCGCGCGCTTGGACATGTTCTTGAAGATCTTCTCGCGCACACCCTCGTCGGCACCCTTGAGGGCCACCACCAGCACGTCCGAGGAAACCTCACGCAGCAGCGCCTGGATACCCCGGTCGTCGACATCCTTGAGGTTGTTGAAGACGAACATGAGGTCTTCGATCTGCCCGGACAGTTCTTCGTCGACCTCACGGATGGAATCCATCAACTGGCCTTCGGACGAGCTGTCGAGGAAGTTCATGATGTCGGCAGCGCGCTTGACCCCACCCAGGGTCGTCCGGGTGGCGTTGGAATTGCCGGAGAACTGCTTCTCCAGAATGGTGTTGAGCTCTTTCAATGCTGCCGGCTGTACGGTGTTGAGCGACGACACGCGCAGGATGATGTCCAGCCGCGCCTTGTGCTCGAAATGCGCCAGCACTTCGCCGGCCTGGTCGGGGTCGAGGTAGGCCACGACGATCGACTGGATCTGCGGATGCTCGTAGCGAATGACGTCGGCCACGGCCCGGGGCTCCATCCACTTCAGGCTGTCCAGGCCGCTGGTGTTGCCGCCCAGCAGGATCCGGTCGATCAGGCCGTTGGCTTTGTCTTCGCCCAGGGCCGAGGTCAGCATCTTGCGGATGTAGTTGTCGGAACCGACGCCCAGACCGGTCTGATCGCCGACCACGGTGACGAATTCGCTCATCACCTGCTCGACCTGCTCACGGTGCACGTTGCGCATCTGCGCCATGGCCACGCCCACGCGCTGGACCTCCTTGGGGCCCATGTGGCGAAGCACCTGCGCCGCATCGGTTTCACCCAGCGACAGCAGAAGGATGGCGGCCTTGTCGACCTTGGTCAGCTTGGGGGTGACGGCTTGTGAACTACTCATCGGCATTGATCCACTCTTTCACGACCTGGGCCACTCGGCCCGGGTCTTCGGCCACAAGACTCTTGATCGCATTCAACTGGGCGTCATAGCCCTCGGTCGGGCTGGGCAGCAGAATGCTCTGCGGCCCACCCAGGCTGACCCGATCGTTGGCCAGCTCGCCGTCCATGCCCAGGGCGGCCACACCGCCCATCGCGCCGGCGGCCCCGAGTTCCGCATCGCCCGCCTTGCCCTTGCCACCGCCGGTGATGTTGTTCAGCACCGGACGCAGCACGCCGAATACCAGAACCAGGATGAACACCACGCCCAGTACCTGCTTCATGATGTCCCAGAACCAGGGTTCCTTGTAGAACGCAGGTTCGGTGATGACTTCGGCGGAATTGGGCGCAAACGGTACGTTGATCACGGTCACGCTGTCGCCGCGGCTGGCATCGAAGCCCACGGCGTCCTGCACCAGGCGGGTGAAACGGGCCAGCTCCTGGGCGTTCCACGGTGTCATGGTCACGGTACCGTCGGCCGGGTTAACCTTGGCCTGGTCGTCGACCACCACCGCCACCGACAACCGGCTCAGACGACCCTGCTGCTGCTTGGTGTGGCTGATGGAACGGTCCAGCTCGAAATTCTTGGTCGACTGCTGACGCTTGTCGGCCGGATACGGTGCCAGCATCGGTTGGCCGGTGGCCGGGTCCATGATCTGCTGGCCGTTGGCGTCGAGCAGCGGCTGGCCCGGCTGGATGGCGCCTGCGGCTGCCTGCCCCTGAGCGGCATTCTGCGGCGCGGTGGCAGGCCCCGGAGGCTGGTTGCTCAGGGCCCCCGGCACACCCGAAGGGCCCGAACCGCTGGAACGCTGCTCGGTGGTGGACTGCTCGCTGCGCAACGCCGGCTGGTCCGGATTGAACTGCTCGGAGGTCGATTCGACCGCGCTGAAATCCAGGTCTGCCGAAACTTCAGCCTTGAATCGATCGCTGCCCACCACCGGCTGCAGGATGTTCTGCACCCGCTGGGTCAGCATGCTTTCCAGGCGACGGCTGTAGTCGTACTGCTTGCCGGCCATGGTCAACGCGTTGTCTTCCAGCTGCGCCGAAAGCAGCGTGCCCTTCTGGTCGACGACCGAGACGTTCGACTTGTTCAGTTCCGGAACGCTGGTCGCCACCAGATTGACGATGGCCGCCACCTGGCCGGCGTCCAGGGTACGATTGGGGTACATTTCCACCAAGACCGACGCGGTGGGCTTGCGCTCGTCGCGGACGAACACCGAGCTTTTCGGAATGGCCAGGTGCACACGCGCTGCGCGGATGTTGTTCAGGCTGCCGATGGTACGGGCCAGTTCACCTTCCAGGCTGCGGCGATAACGCGCGGTTTCCATGAACTGACTGGTGCCCAGGCCTTGCTCCTTGTCGAGCGATTCGTAGCCGACATTGCCGTCGCTGGGTGCCACGCCGGCCGAGGCCAGGGCAATGCGCGCGCGCGACTGATCGTCGGCCTTGACCAGCAAGGCACCGGAGTTGGGTTCCACGGTGTAGGGAATGTTGGCGGTGGTCAGGGTATCGATCACCTGCTTGGTGTCCATGCCCGCCAGGCTGCCGTACAGCGGACGATAGTCGGGCTGCTGCGACCACAGAACCACGGCGAAGCCGATGGCCACGCTGGCCGCCAGGCCGACCAACAGGCCGACCTGACGCAGCATGGTCATCTGTGACAGATTCTGCAGGACGGACAGACCCATGAGCGGCGATTTGTTGCCGCTCTTGGCCGGAAGATTGTCGGTGGTCGCTTCAGCCATGACTCAATTCGTCCTCAGACCGGCATCTGCATGATGTCTTGGTAAGCCTGGACCAGCTTGTTGCGCACCTGGGTCAAGGCCTGGAAAGAGACGCTGGCTTTCTGCGAGGCGATCATCACATCGGTGAGGTCGACACCGCTCTTGCCGATCTCGAAGGCAGTGGCCAACTGGCTGGAGGCACCCTGTACGTCGGCGACCTTGTTGATCGCGCCGCCGAGCATGTCGGCAAAGCTGCTGGCGCCGACTTCCGGCGCCGCAACCGCCTTGGGTCTGGCCATGGCGTCCGCCTGCATGGCGCGCATGTCCAGCATCAAGCGGTTGAATTCAATACCTTGGCTCATGGGTGACCCTCTGCGACGACCTGCGTTTTTTTGACACTGCTGCATTCACTACAGAGGTAGTAGCAAGGAGGGTGCCAGTTGCAGTCGCAGGGTGGCGAAACGGATCGGCGGCGACAAATCACCGCACCGACCGTCGCTCATCGGACGGCTTTCAAGAGGCGAACAGGGTGGCCTCCACGTCCATTCCGGCATCGCGCATCTGGGCCAGCTTGTAGCGAAGGGTCCGCGGGCTGATACCCAGGCGCTCGGCGGCTTCCTTGCGCCGACCGCGCTCGCTGCGCAGGGTATCGATGATCATCTCGAATTCGCGTCGGCGCAGATCGTCCTCCAGCACGCCGGGCGGCGTCTGTGGCTCGGCGGGCGCGGGCGCCTGCACCACCCGCCCCAACGGTGCCGACGGCGCTGCACCGGCGGGCCCGACCAGGCAGAAGTCGGCGGCCTGGATCAGGCCACCGTGCTGCAGGATCAACGCGCGCTGAATGGCGTTGTCCAGCTCGCGGACATTACCCGGCCAGGGATGATCGAGCAGGCACTGTTCGGCCTGGGGCGCGAAGCGCACCGGCGCGTGCTTCATCTTGTCGATGTGACGGGCCAGCAACCGTCGGGCCAGCGGCAGAATGTCGCCACGCCGTTCGCGCAGCGGCGCCCAGGCCAACGGGAACACCGAAAGCCGATAGAACAGGTCTTCGCGGAAACGCCCCGCTGCGACGTCTTGCGCAAGGTTGCGGTTGGTGGTGGCGATGACCCGGATGTCCAGGGCAATGGGCCTGCGCGCGCCGACACGTTCGACCTCGCGCTCCTGCAGCACACGCAGCAACTTGGCCTGCAGCCCCAGGGGCATCTCGGAAATCTCATCGAGCAGCAGGGTACCGCCATCGGCCTGCTCGAACTTGCCGGCCTGGGCCGCAATGGCGCCGGTGAACGCGCCTTTCTCGTGGCCGAACAGGGTGGCTTCGAGCATGTTGTCCGGAATCGCCGCGCAGTTGATGGCAACGAAGGCCTGCTGCGAGCGGTTCGACTGTTGATGGATATAGCGCGCAAGCACTTCCTTGCCGGTACCCGACTCACCGGATATCAGCACCGTGGAATCACTGCGCGCGACCCGCGCGGCCAGCTCGAGCAGAGCCTGACTGGCGGGTTCCAGCGCCACCGGCCCCTGCTCGCTTCCCGCCGGAACCAGACCACGACCATGCCGGGTCACCAGATCGAGCAACGCACTCGGCTCGAACGGCTTGACCAGGTAATCGGCCGCGCCCTGGCGCATGGCATCCACCGCCCGCTCGACCGCGCCATGGGCTGTCATCAGCAACACCGGCAGTTGCGGTTGGCGAGCGCGCAGCAGTGCCAGTAGCTGATGTCCATCGATTCCGGGCATGTTGACGTCGCTGATGACGATGCCAAAGGCTTCGCGTGCCACCGCCAGCAAGGCCTCCTCAGCACAGGTCACCGCTTCGAATTCGAAACCGCCCAGTTCAAGGGTATCGCCCAGCGCCTCGCGCAGGGCACGGTCATCCTCGACCAACAGCACCTTGATATTCATCGAATGGGCTCCTGCTGAACGACCAGCGGCAAGGTCAAGGTTGCGCAGGTACCCCGCCCGACTCTGGAACGCAAGACCAGGTCACCCTGATGCGCGCGCGCCACAGCCTTGACCACCGATAGGCCGAGCCCGGTTCCAGTGGGCTTGGTGGTGAAGAACGGCTCACCCAGACGCGCCAGGATCGCCGGCGCCATGCCAGGCCCGTCGTCGCTGACGCACAGGCGCAGCGTATCGCCGCGGGTATACAGGTGGATTTTCAGACGGGCCTGACCGTTGCTGGCCTGAATGGCGTTATTCACCAGGTTGAGCACGGCGCCCACCAGGGTGTCCTTGTTGCACAGCAGCTCGCCGGCGTGGCTGTCGCATTGCCAACGCACAGGTACTTCCTGCACATGGGGCTGAGCGGCAGCCTGCAAAGCCTGCAGCAATTGCTTGGGCGCCAAGCGATCCGGAAGCGGCAGCTCGCCGCGGGCGAACACCAGCATGTCGCAGACCTGATGCTCCAGCTCGTGCAGACGCTCCTTGAGGCGGCTGGCGAAACGCTGCTGGGTCTGGACCGGTAAAGGCTTATCGGTCAGGTGGCTGGCGTACAGCAGCGCAGCCGACAGCGGCGTTCGAATCTGGTGGGCGAGCGAAGCCATCATGCGGCCCAGCGACGACAGGCGCTCGCTGCGCGCCACCTCACTCTGCAGCCGACGTGTTTCGGTCAGGTCGGTGAGCAACACCAACTGGCCAGGCTCGGCATCCAGCGAGCGCGTGGCAATCGACAGGCGTCGCCCATCGATCAAAGAGATCTCGTGGCCGTCATCCCGGCGCGGCGCGAAACTGCGCACGATCACCTCACGCCACAGCTCGCCTTCCAGCGGTGCACCCAGCATTTCCAGGGCTGCCGGGTTGGCCTCGCGTACGTGACCTTGACCATCGATGACGATGACCCCGCCAGGCAACAGATCGAGCAGGTTCTGCAGGCGATTGGCAAGGCGTTCCTTTTCCGCCAGCTCGGCCAGGCGCTGCGCGCTGACCACTTCCAGCTCACCCTTGAGCGCTGCCACACGCTCTTCGAGCAGGCTGTAGGAGTCGCTCAGGCGATCGGACATCTGGTCGAACAGAGCGAAGGCCTGATTCAGACCCTGGCGGCTGTCAGGCTGCGCTGCTGATGCGCTAACGTCGCGATGGGGCTGGGCAGCGGACGGCTGGATAGCGGCCTGTGGCATGGCTCTCTCTCACTTGGCTCACCGTCAAAAACGGTATCGTGACAGGGGCAAAAGCAATAGCCGTGCCGAATGGAACTCGAAAGGCGCAAGTCAGGGGAAAGAATGAGGCGGATGCGCTGGGTTAAAGCCCGCGATTTCAGCGGCTTGGCGCGGTTAATACGAAGTAGCAGATGGGATGTGAAGCGTGGCCGCTGCCTTGCAAGCAGCGGCCGTTGCAGCCACAGGCGTCAATCGTCTGCCTGTTGCTCTTCGCCCTCACCTTCGCGCCGGCTCATGCCGTACTTGCGCATTTTTTCCACCAGCGTGGTGCGGCGGATGCGCAGGCGCTCGGCAGCCCGGGCAACGATACCGTTGGCATCGTCCAGCGCCTGTTGGATCAGGCCTTGCTCCAGGCCGCCGAGGTAATCCTTCAGGTCCAGGCCTTCAGGCGGCAGCATGGCACTGGAAGCGAAGTCGGGGGTATGGCCGTTGATTGCCACCCGCTCTTCCAGGTCGCTGCGCAGGCTGTCGACCAACTGCTCGTCTTCGTCGTCCACGTAGCGGAATTTCTTCGGCAACTCGACCACGCCGATGACGCCGTACGGGTGCATGATCGCCATGCGCTCGACCAGATTGGCCAGCTCGCGTACGTTGCCCGGCCAGCCGTGGCGGCACAGCGACATGATGGCCGCCGAGTTGAAGCGGATCGACCCGCGCTTCTCATGTTCCATGCGCGAGATCAGCTCGTTCATCAGCAGTGGAATGTCTTCCACACGCTCACGCAACGGTGCCATCTCGATGGGGAACACGTTCAGGCGGTAGTACAGGTCTTCACGGAACGTGCCGACCTCGATCATGCTTTCCAGATTCTTGTGGGTGGCCGCGATGATGCGCACGTCAATACTTTGGGTCTTGTTGCTGCCCACGCGCTCGAATGTCCGTTCCTGTAACACTCGCAGCAGCTTGACCTGCATCGGCAACGGCATGTCGCCGATCTCGTCGAGGAACAGGGTGCCACCGTTGGCCAGTTCGAAACGGCCGGCGCGACTGGTGATCGCCCCGGTGAAAGCGCCTTTTTCATGGCCAAACAGCTCGCTTTCGAGCAACTCGGCGGGAATGGCGCCGCAGTTGACCGGCACGAACGGCGCGTCGCGACGCTTTGAGTGGTAATGCAGGTTGCGCGCGACGACTTCCTTGCCGGTACCCGATTCGCCAAGGATGAGCACACTGGCGTCGGTATCGGCCACTTGCTGCATCATCTGCCGAACGTGCTGGATCGCGCGGCTGGTGCCGACCAGGCTGCGGAACAGGTTGGGTTCACGCTGACGGCCGCGTTCGCGGGCCTGGTCGTACATCTCGCGATAGACCTGGGCGCGGTGCAGGGAATCGAGCAGCTTGCTGTAGCTGGGCGGCATTTCCAGATGGGAGAGCACGCGACGACGCAGGTCGTCGGGAAGCTCGACGGCGCCTGGATCACCCAGCAACAGCACCGGAAGGAATTCATCCCAGTTGGCAAGGGTCTTCAGCAGCCCGGCCAGATTGCCCGAAGACACGTCCCCCACCAGAACGCAGAGCGCCTCGCGGCTGGACGACAGCGAGTCGACCGACATCTGCCAGTCGCCGCTGCCGCAGGCCAGGTTCTCTTCGCCAAGAAAGTTCAGGATGACCGCCAGATCCCGGCGGCGAACGCTATCGTCATCGATCAGCAGAATTTTCGTTTCACGCCACATGCAATAGCAACTTCCCTAGTCAACTCGAAGCCCGGAGGGCGCTCTCGACGTTTTTGGCCATGGTTTCAGCTAACAGACGCCAGACGAATCACAACAGCCACTAGTAAAGGCAAAAAAATCGACTTAGTCAAATTTATGGCGCAATGGCTGTCAACGGAACAGATGGTAAACCTTTGCAGCGTTCTTCGCTTGGTTGAACTGTGACATTTCGTCGACAACCGACTGACGCGCTAAACGAGTGACGTTGAGTAATTGACGGTAGACCTCGAGCAGATCTTCCAGGTGGCTGCGCAACTGGGAAGGGTCTTCCGGGACTTCCTGCAGCACGCTGTCGACGCAGGCACGGCACTCGATGTCCAGCACGCCGATCGCATCCCAGTCTCCAGCCTGCATGGCGTCTACCAGAGCGTGGCGAGTCTGCTGAATCCGCTGTAGTGCACTCATGACGAACTCCTCAGGCCGGCAGGGCCGATTCGTGGCTGGCGATGGCGTCCCAGCCGCTCTTGACGGTGATCATCAGGCGAGCGACTTCGTCGATCAGCTGTGGATCGTTCTTGATGTTGGCTTCGGTCAGGCGTCCGGACATGTAGGCGTACAGATCATCGAGGTCCTTGACGGACTGTTCGTTGGCCGCCTTGGTGGCATCCAGCCCTTGGCGCAGGCCGCCAATGATGGCGACGGCCTTGCCGAGCATCTCGCCCTTCTGTGCAACCTGACCGCGGCTCATCGCGCCCTTGGCCTGGGCCATGCGATCGAGACTGCCCTGCATCAGCATCTGCACCAGCCGGTGAGGCGTGGCTTCGGATGTCTGGGCATGGGAATCGACCTTCTGGTATTGGCTCAGCGCTCTCATGGCGTTCATTGCGGTGGACCTCGTCACACAGTATTTGATGTTGTATCGCTTGATTACTATGTCGTCGCGGGCGGGGAAAACTTTAGCGGGCCTGGGGGAATATGCGCATGAAACTGAAATCATACCGGCAACGTCGGCGATATGGAGGCATTCGAGAAACGGCAGAATAAGCAAAAGCCCGGTATGAACCGGGCTTCTGGATTTTCGCGAAGCATCAATCGCTGTCGGTTTTGTTCAGCGCATTAAGCGTGGTCATGATGCTTTTGCTGGTGGCGTTCAGCTGTGCGACAAGGGTGTCCATCGCGGTGTACTTGGCATTCAAGGTGTCCGTGAGGTTCTTGATCCGGCGATCCAGGGCTTCCTGCTGCTCGGTCAGTTTGGTCAGCGTGCCGGAGAGCGCGTCCGAGCGCGCGGCAAGAATGCCGCCCTTCACTGCGTAGGAATCAGTTGCGCTGGTCATGCGCGCAAGCAGGCCGTCCTTGCCGGTGAACATCTCCTGGATGGCAGCCACATTGGCGGTGTCGCCCATGGCCTTGGTCCACTTGGCGTCGTCCAATACCAGCAGGCCGGTCTTCTGGTCGGTGTTGATGCCAAATTGAGACAACGTCAGCTTGCTCGAACCCGAGGAAGTGACCAGCTCGTTGCGCATCGACTGGATCAGGTGACGCACGGTGGAATCTCCGGTCAGCCCTCCCCCGCTGGTCGTGCCGTCGGCCGCTGTACTGACCTTGGTCAAGGTGTTGAGCTGGGTCATGAGCGCGTTGTAGGCGTCCACGAATCCGGTGGTGGCTTTTTTCAGGGTGTCGGTGTTGGTGGTGACGCTGATGGTCGTCTTTTCACTACCGGCCTCCAACAGTTTGATCGACACGCCGCTGATAGCAGCTGCCACCGTGTTGGTCGACGATTCCATCTCGATGCCGTCGATCTTGTATTTCGCATTGCCTGGCGCGGTGACGGTGGTGGTAGCGGTCAGTTTGTCGAGCCCGCTGTCAGCGTTGGCCGACATGGAAATTTCGGTGCCCGAGCCTGTGGTCGACGAACTGAGTACCAGACGCGAGCCACTGGCGTCGGTCAGGATGTTGGCACTGATGCCACGGCTGGCCATCTGGGTATTGATCAGATCACGGGTTTGCGCCAACGTGGCACCTGCCGGAATGCTGACTTTGCTGTCCTTGCCGGATTGACTGATCGTCAGGTCCTGAGCCGACGACGTGGCGTTGACCACCGCCGCGCTCTTCTCGGCATACACGCCGGAAGAGATCTTCGAGGCGCTGGCCAGGCTGGTCACTTCCAGCGAGTAGGTACCGTCGGAGGCGGAATCGGTCACCGTCACCGAAGCGGTCTTGTCATTGGACGAGGCACCGGTCAAACCACTGAAGGTCGAGGCCTTGTTCATCGCCGCGACGGCCGTGCGGTAGGTTTCCAGCGCGCTGGTGACGGTACCAACAGCGGTCAACGTCGTGGTCGTAGTTAGCGTCTGGGTATCAATCTGCTTTTGCTTGGGCGCTTTCTCGGCGTTCACCAAGGCCTTGACGATGGCATCGGTGTCGATACCCGAGCCCACGCCGCTGGATTTGATCGCGCCGCTGGTGCTGGTCGAGCTGGTGGTGCTGCTGGTACTTGCGGTGCTGGCAGCGGTGGTAGCGGCCGTGGTGCCAGTGGTGGAGGAAACAGTAGCCATCGCAATCTCCTAGAACTGAGTCAGGCGTGTTTTTGACGGATACCGCCCCAAGCACACCTAGCTACATTTTTCGTGCCAGTTCAGATCTTCGCGTCAAGCAGACCGCTGCGACCGTCCGCAAGGCTCTGCGCCAGCTTGAGCGCGGCCTCGGTCGGCAACTGACGAATGATTTCACCGCTGTCCGTAGCGATGACTTTGACCACGACGTGATGCGTCGAGTCATCGATAGAGAACTCCAAGTTGCGCTGTGAGGTGTTCACGTGCGCCTGGATATCCTTCACCGCTTGTTCCAATTCGGCCCGCTCGGGTGCAACGGGTTGCGCCGCGGGTTCGTCTTGCGTGACCTGCCGGCCAGGCAGGGAGGCGGCGCCGGCTGGCGCTGACGTGACGGCAAGAGGCGGTCTCGCTGTAACGCTCATGTCCATGTTCATCACCCCGGAAATCAAAAAACGGAAGGGTGCGTGGGCACCCTTCCGTCAGTCAGCCAAGTGGCGAATTACTGAAGCAGCTTCAGTACCGACGATGGCAGCTGGTTGGCCTGGGACAGGATCGCGGTGGATGCCTGCTGCAGGGTCTGCTGCTTGGTCAGCTCAGCGGTTTCCGAAGCGAAGTCGGCGTCCTGTACGCGGCTACGGGCAGCGCTGGAGTTTTCCGAAATACTCTGCAGGTTGGAAACGGTGCTGTCGAAGCGGTTCTGGATCGCACCGAGGTCTGCACGCTGCGAATCGATGTTGGAGATTGCCTTGTCGATTGCGGCCAGAGCATTCTGCGCGCCGTCGGCGGTAGTAATCGACGTCTTATCGATGCTGGTGAGCGTTGAAGCGGCCGTAGCGCCGCCCAGAAATGCTGTGGCACCAGTACCAGTCACCGAGTACGCCTTGGCTGAGTTCATCTGAACTGCGCCCGTGAGCGTCGTGGCATCAGTAACCGCACCACCAGAAAGAGCAGGAGTTGTTCCACTACCATCAGCGACTGCTGCGCTCAACCCTACGAATTCAGTAGCCGCAGCACCGCCACCTGCTGTAGACAGATTACCAAAGGACACGTTCTCCCCTGAAGCCGAAGTAATTTTGAGGGTACCTTTCGACGAATCAAAGTCAACAGATATACCCAGCGCAGCAGCATTCGAGCTCAATTGATCCGCAAGCTCGGCAGTGCTGTTCGCACCGATGATATCAACAGCATCGGCGTCGCCAACTTTGATACTGAAAGAAGCCCCCGCATCTTTAGCAACAGAAAGACTAACTGTTGTGCTTGCAGTTGCGGAAAGACCCGGCACAGCGTTGTTGAGTGCGCTTGCAACAGACTTCGCGGAGTTAGCTACGTCGGCAGCGCCGATCACGACTGATTTGGCAGAACCACCACCGGTCACATTAAATGTCAATTCACCCGTCACGCCGGCCGTGGTCGGAGCTATGGTTGCGGACTTCAGCTGCTGGGAGCCAATCTTGTTCGCAGAGATGTCGCCAAGCGTCACATTGATTGTTTCGTTGGCATTAGCGCCGATTTGGAAGGCGGTGGAGCCGAAAGAACCATCAAGCAGGTTACGACCACCGAACGTGGTGGTAGTGGAGATACGGGTCAATTCCGAAGTCAACTGCGAGTATTCGGACTGCAGGGAAGAACGGTCTTCGCTGCTGTTCGAACCGTTCGCCGATTGCAGAGCCAGTTCACGCATACGCTGCAGGATGTTGGTGGATTCCTGCATCGCGCCTTCAGCGGTCTGGGCGATGGAGATACCGTCGTTGGCGTTCTTGACTGCAACCGACAGGCCGTTGATCTGGCTGGTCAGGCGGTTGGAGATCTGCAGGCCGGCGGCATCGTCCTTGGCGCTGTTGATTTTCAGGCCCGAGGAAAGACGGGTCATCGAGGTGCTCAGCGCATCGGAAGCCTTGTTCAGGTTTTTCTGAACGGTCAAGGAAGCGGTGTTGGTGTTTACGGATAAGGCCATGACAAATTCCTCGGGATTGTTAGCTGTGGCTTCCGGCCCTGGCGAGCGCCGGGTGTGGCCTAGAGAACCTTCGTAGTAGTTATCGTCGGTTCAGCGCTTTGCTTGAGGGTGATTGCAATGTTTTTTCACCTTCGAGCCGCTGTAGCCGGAAAAAGCAAGCGTTGGCTTGATCTCTCTTGATAACTATTTCGTCCGGGGAAGGGGGAACTTGAGGGAGATGCGTGGGAAAAGCGGGGATTTCTGGCGTCAACGGATAGACGGTCGCGGTGGCGCCGGTCGCGTTGGTAGATGCGCATTGTGTATGGACGACCGCGGTGCGGCCGGACGCGGCTTGCGCCGCTGCTACAGGGATCACGGTGTTCGCGTGGGCGGGTAACGCGGTGTGAATGGACGACCGCGGTGTTTGCGTGGGTGGATACGCGGTGTGTATGGATGACCGCAGTGCGGCCGGACGCGGCTTGCGCCGCTGCTACAGGGATCGTGTTGTCCGCGTGGACGGTCAACACGGCGGCGTGCAACGCGGTGGCCCGAATGAACACCGTGTCGGCAGGCGGCCCAGGTTTTGTAGCAGCGGCGCGAGCCGCGTCGGCAGGCGGCGCGGTATCAGGGGCGGTATCAGGGGCGGTAGATGAGCGCGGAGCCCCAGGACAGGCCGACGCCGAAGCCGCTCAGGGCGACTCGCTTCCAGGAGGAATCGAGGATGTGCTTTTCCAGCAACAGCGGAATGCTGCTCGATACCGTGTTGCCGGTCTCGACCATGTCCTTGATGAACTTCTCAGGCTCTTCCTCGAAGCGCCGCGCCACGGCGTCGACGATCGCCGCACTGCCCTGGTGGATGCAGTACGCGTCGACATCGGCGCTGGTCAGCCCGGATTCGTCGAGCAGTTCATGCAAATGCGCCGGCACTTTGAGCAGCGCGAAGTTGAACACCTGACGGCCGTTCATGAAGAACACGCCATCGGTCACCTTCAGATGCGGCGCGCCGGAACCGTCGGTACCGAACTTGGCCTTGCCCAACTGCCAGGGCGCGTCTTCACCCATCCAGGTGGCGGTGGCCGCATCGCCGAAAAGCATAGTGGTGTTGCGGTCTTCAGGGTCGACGATCTTGGAGTACGGGTCGGCAGTGATCAGCAGACCGTTCTTCAGGCCGGCCGCTTCCATGAAGCCCTTGAGTGCATAGATGCCGTACACATAGCCCGAGCAACCCAGGCTGATGTCGAACGCTGCGACGTGGGTCGGCAGGCCGAGCTTGTCCTGAACGATGGCGGCGGTGTGCGGCAAGCCCTCCTCGTCTCCGTTCTGGGTCACGACGATCAATGCGTCGATGGACTCGCGCGACAGCTGCGGATTGCTGGCGAACAGCGCGTTGGCCGCTTCCACGCACAGGTCGGAGGTTTCCTGGTCGGCAGCCTTGCGCGGCAGGAAGGCCGAGCCGATCTTGCCGATGATGAATTCTTCATCCTTGGCGAATTTGGCACCTTGGGCGTAGTTGTCCAGGCCTTCGGCAGGCACGTAACTCGCGATGCTTTTTATGCCAATCATTGTGGCTTCCCAATACAAAGGTAGCTGGAGGTCATCACGCGGGGCATGTGCGCGATGCCATCGAAAAGGGTCTCAGGCGGCGCCGACCTCTACGGGACGGCGCCAGCGCTGCCGAAAAACAAGCAGCTGCAGGCCGCTGATGCAGCGACCTGGTAATACATAAGGGTGAAGATGCACGATCCGACTCATTGGTCACAGGGATATTGTGCCATAGGCCGTAGGAAATGGCGCGACGCGGGGTGGTAGAGGGAAGACGGGGCCTGCGCCCCGCCGCTTACAGCTTGTTGAACAGACTAAGCTGGGAGATCTTTGCGAAAGCCAGCTGGGAGGCCTGCAACATGGTCTGTTGCAGGCTCAGGGTGACCGAGGCCGTGGCGAAGTCGGTGTCGGCTATCGCCGACTGTGTCCCCTTGTTGGCAAGAGCCAAGCTCACGTTCTCGTCGTTCTGAATGGCCAGCGAATTGAGCCGTGCGCCAATCTGCCCGCGGGAGATGTCGATGTTCTCATTGGCGCTGGCCAGGTTGCCCAGCGCCGAGTCGGTGGCATTCTTCAGCGCCAGCGCGGACTTGGCGTCCGTCACCGGTATCTCCAGAGCTGTCTTGAGCTGATGCAGGGTGTCCAGCACGTTCTGCGTCTTGTGGCTGTTGGCGTTGACGCTGAAGCTGTCACCCGTATTGGCCTCGCCGGAGAGCTTGAAAGTCACGCCTGCAGCCGTGATCGTGCTGCCATTGGCCCCGGCGACCACCGCACCCTTGCCGATGGCTCGGCTGGAATCGGTCAAGGGCTGGGCATAAACCTCGTACTCGCTGCTGCTGGTGAACTTGATCACCGCCCCCCCGGCCGGGAAGCCCGCCGCATAGCCCTGGGTATCGGTCACGTTCGCACTGACCAACTGCGCCGTGGACGTGTTGGCCGCGTTGCGCGTCGAACTGATGCTGTCCGGCTTGCTACCGAGGCTGAACGTGCGCCCGGCGATGTCGGCATCGGTGACGGTGCCCAGCTCGCTTTGCTTGGTGGCCACATCGATGTCGAATTCCACACCGTACAGGCTGACGGTGGTGCCGCCGTCGGCCTTCGGGTCGAAGGTGCCATTGCCGCTGACCTGGGACGTCACGTCCTTGCCGCTGCTGTTGGTGAGGGTGAACTGGGTGCTGCTGGTGAACGTCAACTTGTACGGCTGGCCATCGGTGAAGGCCTTGTTGTAGGTCGTCAGCGATTCCAGGCGGCCGTCGGACACCGTGACCAGACCGTCGTCGACCACCGCGCCGTTGGCATCCACCGGCGCGGTCATGGTGGTCTGCGTGCGGCTGGTGTTCACCGCCGTTTCCAGAATGCTGTAGCCGGTGTCGTTGGTGGCCAGTTGCAGGGTGTCGGACACCTGCAGGCTGAGCTGGGTCTGGTCGCCCTGATAGGTGTAGCTGCCGTCGCTGTTCTGCACATAGGGCGGCGTGCCGGTCTTGGACCCGGAGAACATGTACTGGCCGTTGGAATCCTTGGTATTGAGCAGGCCCAGGACGTTCTTTTCGATCTCGCCGATTTCACTGGCGATCGACGTCCGGTCGGCGTCGCTCAGGCCACCGTTACCGGCCTGGATGGTCAACTCCTGCGCCCGCTGCAAGGCTGTGGTGATGCTGTCGAGCACACTCTCTTCCTGGGTCAGCGAGTTGGTGACGCTGGTCATGTTGCCGCTGTACTGGGTCAGCAAGCTGCTCTGCTGCTGCAACTGCAACAACTTGGCCGCGCCGACCGGATCGTCGCCGGCGCTCTGAATACGGTTACCCGAGCTGA
Organism: Pseudomonas sp. PS01301; assembly: GCF_029960215.1. Taxonomy (NCBI): domain Bacteria; kingdom Pseudomonadati; phylum Pseudomonadota; class Gammaproteobacteria; order Pseudomonadales; family Pseudomonadaceae; genus Pseudomonas; species Pseudomonas sp. PS01301. The sequence goes on from NZ_JASCPM010000009.1 coordinate 27,861, forward strand.
TCTGTGCTTGGGTCTTGGCGGTGTCCGAGAAATTCTGGGAATAGCCGGTCGCGCTGGTCTCGAAGTACTGAGAAGTGGAAATTCGCATGGTCGACTATTCCTTAGAGGGCGTTGATCAGGACGCTGAAGGTTTCCTGAGCGGCCTTGATGATCTGCGAGGACGCGGTGTAGTACTGCTGGAACTTCACCAGGGATGCCGCTTCGTCGTCCAGGTTGACGCCGGATACCGAGTCGCGATTGGTCTTGGACTGGGTCAACACGGCGCCGGTGGCTTTGGTGTCGACGGTGGCCTGACTGGCCTTGGCGCCGACCCGCTCAACCAGTGACGCGTAGGCACTGGTGAAGCTCATGCCGGGATTGCCCGCCGTGGCGCCCACGGTGGCCTTGGTCTGCAACGCCAGCAGTTGCGTGGCATTGCGGTTGTCGGATTTGCCGTCGGCGTTGAACGACACGGTGTAGCTGTCGTTGACTGCAGGCGAGCCACCCACGGTGGTTTCGAAGGTGAAGGTCAGTTGCTTGCCGTCGGCGCCGTTGACCGGTTGGCCATCGGCACCCACCACCGGCACGGTCAGGCTCAGGTTGTTGCTCTGGCCGGGCACGATGGTGCCGCTGCCGATGCTGGTGCCCGAGGCATTGAACAGGCTGTAGCTCTGCGCACCGTCGGTGGTCTTGCCGAACACCAGCTTGACCGGCGACGAGGTTTCGATGCCGCTCTGCAACTGGCTCAGAGCCGTGCCGCTGTAGATGTCCAGCTTGCTGCTGAGCACCGGTTGGGTGAAGGTGCCGGTGCCCGAGTTGCCGACGGTCGCCGTGCCGGTGAGTGGCGCGGCGAAGGCCAGCTTGTTCGAGTCGGTCAGTGTATTGGTGATGGCGCTCGCGCCACTGCGGGTCGGCGTGACCACGAAGCTGTCGCCAGTCGCTACAGTGCCTTTCAGACCCAGGGTAACGCCATCGATCACCGGCGCAGGGTTCGTGCCCAGGTCGAAATTGCCCATGGAAGTGCCGTCGGAACGGGTCACGCTGTAGGCAGTGGCGCTGCTGAACTTGACGTTGTAATCGTAGATGGTCAGCTTGCTGGAATCGGCCACGGTGACATTGAGGTTGCCCGAACCTGCGCTGTTGTTGGACGACGCCAGGCTGCGGTTGGCAACGGCGGTCGCGCTGTTGATGCTGGAAAACAGCGACGAGCCGAAGTCACCGTTGAGGTCGATGCCTTTACCCAACTGGCTGTTCAGGCTGTCGGCAACGACGATTGCCGTGCGCCCCAGTTCATTGATCGCCGGGTTCAGTGCGTCGCTGCGAAAACGCAACAGGCCGCCGATCTCGCCGCCGGTGGTCACCGAGGTCACGTCGGTGCTGTAACCCTGGTACTGGATGGTCAAGCCGTACTGGCTCTTGTCGGCTACGCCAGGCGTTGCCACCAGCGAGTTCGCCGAGCTACCGGTGACCAGCGACTGCCCCGAACCCAGGTAGACATCGTAGTTGCCGTCGCGCTGCTGCACGGTCACGCCGACCAGCTCGTTGAGCTGGCGGACGTTCTCGTTGCGCGCATCGATCAGGCTGTTGGGCGTGGAACCGCTGCCCGACATCTCGGTGATCTGCCGGTTGAGCTCGGCGATATTGCCGCTGAGCTTGTTGACCTGCCCGGTCAGGGTGGTCAGCGAGGCATTGATGCTGTCGTTCTGCTGACTGAACTGCGAGGAAATCGAGTTGAAGCGATTGCTCAGGGTCTGCGCCTGGGTCAGCAGCAACTGCCGCGCCGAGGTATCGCTGGGGTTGGCCGATGCGGTCTGCACGGCGGAAAAGAAGCTGCTGAGCACGGCGCTGATACCCGTGCTGCCATCGGACAGCAACTTGTCGATGCTGTTGATCTGGGTGCTATACGCGGTCGCGTCGGCACTCAGTGCAGTGCTGGTCTGCAACTGGGTGTCCATGTAGCTGCTGTAGATGCGGCGCACGTCGGAAATGGTAGTGCCGGTACCCAGGTAGCCCACGCCGATGTTCTGCAAGCCACTGGCAGTATTCACCACCGACTGCCGGGAATAGCCGGCGGTCGCGACGTTGGCGATGTTGTTACCGGTGGTCGCCAGGGATGCCTGGCTGGACGCCAGACCGGACAGCCCAATGGAGATCAGATTCGACATGGGTTCAAACCTTATAGATTCGTGGTAGCGCTGGTGCTGCTGCGAGCGTAGGTCTCATAGCCTTGCATCTGCTTGGCGATCGAAGAGATCTTGCTGGCGTAGTTCGGGTCGGTGGCGTAGCCGGCCTTCTGCAGTTCCTTGACGAATTGTTCGGGGTTGTCCGCGGACTTGACCACGCCCTGGTAGCGGTCGTTGTTCTGCAACAGGCTGACCAGGTCGTGGAAGCTGTCTTCGTATGAATCGTAGGAGCGAAAATCGGCGGTTTCCTTGACCATCTGGCCGTCGCGGAACTCGCTGGTGATCGCACGGGCGTTCTCGCCCTTCCAGTTGCCGGTCGCCTTGATGCCGAACAGGTTGTGGCTGTTGCTGCCGTCGTCGGCACGCATGATCGATTTGCCCCATCCGGTTTCAAGCGCCGCCTGGGCCACCAGCACCTTGGGATCGACACCGATGCGCGCTGCAGCTTTTTCGGCCATCGGCAGCATGGTCGCGATGAATTCGTCGGACGATCCGAAGGCGCGCTTGGCCGGCGCCAGGGGTGGCTGGGCGACGCTTTTCGCCAGGCTGCTGCCCTCGACCGCGGCACCGCTGCGCACGGCATTGGCAATGCTGTTGGCCGGTGCGCTGGCCGGGACGTTGATGAGGTTCTTGCTGCCGGTGGCGGCGCTCGCATCGGTCGCCGTGGAAGGCACGATGCCGGCCACGAGACGGTCGGCCAGCTTGCTCGGCAGCGACAGGCGCCGCTGGTTCAGCAAGGCCATGTCGTTGTGCGCCGTGGTGCCAGCAGCCTTGGCATCGGCCGAGGCATCGCGAGTGGCGCCCAGCGGCTTGGTCAGGCTGTTGTCGGCATGGGCGAACGGATTGGCCCCGGCACGGGCCACGCCCTTGGTCTTGGACAACTGGCGCATGAGCACGTCCTGCAGGCCAATGCCGCCGCCTTCCTTGGACAGGGTCACGGACAGCTGCTGGTCGTACATGGACTGGTATTGCTTGGTGGTTTCGGTGTTCAGCGGGTTGTCCTTGGCCAACACGTCATTTGCCGAACGCATGGACTTGAGCATTTCACCGAGGAACAGCGACTCGAATTCCTGGGCCACCTTGCGCAGGTTGGCCTCGCTGTCGCGATCCCCGACTTTCAACGAGCTCAGGCGATTGAGGTCTGTGTAAGCCCCCGAATCCCGTGTTCCCGATACTCCGCCATTCGGCATTTCCATCAGCTGCTACCTCAAATCACGATCAGGTCGGCCTGCAAGGCGCCGGCCTGTTTCAGGGCTTCGAGAATGGCCATCAAGTCACCGGGCGCCGCGCCTACCTGGTTGACCGCGCGGACGATCTCGTCGAGCGTGGTGCCAGGGCCAAACTTGAACATCGGTTTGGCTTCCTGCTGGGCGCTGACCCGCGAACGTGGCACCACCGCCGTCTGGCCGCCGGACAGAGGCCCGGGCTGGCTGACGATCGGATCTTCGGTGATGGTCACCGTCAGGCTGCCGTGGGTCACTGCCGCAGGCGATACCTTGACGTTCTGGCCAATCACGATGGTGCCGGTGCGCGAATTGATGATCACCTTGGCCACCGCTTGGCCCACGTCGACGTCGAGGTTCTCGAGAATCGACAGGTAGTCCACACGCTGGCTGGGGTCGACCGGTGCAGTGACGCGTACCGAGCCCCCATCGACAGCTTGTGCAACTCCCGGGCCAAGTAGCTCGTTGACCTTGTCGACGATGTGCTTGGCCGTGGTGAAGTCAGGCCGGTTGAGGTTCAGCGTCAGGCTGTTGCCCTGGTTGAAGCCACTGGGCACGGAGCGCTCGACGCTGGCACCGCCAGGAATCCGTCCTGCCGACGGCACGTTGACGGTGATTTTCGACCCGTCGCGGCCTTCGGCGTCAAAACCACCGACGACCAGGTTGCCTTGGGCAATGGCGTAGACGTTGCCGTCGATACCCTTGAGCGGGGTCATCAACAGGCTGCCGCCGCGCAGGCTCTTCGAGTTGCCGATGGACGACACGGTGATGTCGATCAGCTGCCCCGGCTTGGCGAATGCGGGCAGATCAGCGTGGATCGATACCGCAGCGACGTTCTTGAGCTGCACGTTGCCCGAGCCTGGCGGCACCTTGATGCCGAACTGCGACAGCATGTTGTTGAAAGTCTGCAGGGTGAACGGGGTCTGGGTGGTCTGGTCGCCGGTGCCGTTGAGGCCCACGACCAGGCCGTAGCCGATCAGCTGGTTGGTCCGCACGCCGGAAATGCTGGCGATGTCCTTGAGACGCTCGGCCTGAACGCCGAACGCGGCGGACATCAGCAGTGCAGCGGCGATCAGGTGTTTGAAGTTGAGCATGGACGGACGCACTCAGAAAGGAAACAGGGGGCTGGCGAAGAACCGGTCGAACCAACCCGGCTGACTGGCTTCGGCGAAGGAACCGGTGCCCGAATAGGTGATGCGCGCATCGGCCACGCGGGTTGAGGACACGGTGTTGTCGGTAGCGATGTCATCGGCCCGGACCAGCCCTGCAATGCGCACCAGCTCTTCGCCGGTGTTGAGCGTCATCCACTTTTCTCCGCGGACCGAGATGATGCCGTTGGGCAGCACGTCGGCCACCGTCACCGTGACCGAGCCGGTCAGGCTGTTGTTCTGCGCCGCCGCGGCGGTGCCGTTGGTGGCGCGCGTGCCGCTGTAGCCCGCGTTGAGGCTCAGATCACCACTGCCCAGCGGGTTGTTGGTGTTCACACCGGCGCCGAACAGCGAGGTCAGGCCCAGGCTGTTGCTGCTGTCCTTGCCGACCTTGGAATTGGCACTCTTGCTGGCGCTCGTCCGCTCGTTGAGGGTGATGGTGATGATGTCGCCGACGCGGAACGCCTTGCGGTCGCTGTACAGGTTCTGCTCGAAGCCGGCCTGGTAGATCGAGCCGTTGTTGGCGGCAGCAGGCATCGGCGTGCGCGGCAGCACCGGGGCGTAGTATGGGTCGTTGGGCTTGGCCGGTGGCGCGACGCATCCGGTCAGCAGGGCCATTCCACTCAGGGCAAGAACAATCGAGACACGACGCATGACACAGACCTCACGGTGTAGCCGGCGCACACGGCGCCCAGGTAGCTTGGGGGTTACGGATAGCCCAGGGTTACAGGTTCTGGGTCAGGTTCTGCAGCATCTGGTCGGCAGTGGAGATCACCTTGGAGTTCATCTCGTAGGCACGCTGGGTGGTGATCATGTTGACCAGTTCTTCCACGGTGCTCACGTTGGAGTTCTCCAGGGTGTTCTGCAGCACGGTGCCCGCACCGTTCAGACCGGGGGTCGCTACCTGCGGCGCGCCGCTGGAGGCGGTTTCCAGGAACAGGTTGCCACCGATGGCCTGCAGGCCTGCCGGGTTGATGAAGTCGGCGGTCTGCAGGTTGCCGATCACCTGCGAAGCAGGGTTGCCGGCGGTGGTGATGGAGACGGTGCCGTCGGTGCCCACGGTGAAGGTCTGTGCGTCGTTGGGGACGACGATGGCCGGTTCCAGGGCCAGGCCCTGAGCGGTGACGATCTGGCCGTCGGAGTTCAGGTGGAACGTGCCGTCGCGGGTGTACGAAACGGTACCGTCAGGCTGCATCACCTGGAAGAAACCGCGACCGTTGATGGCCATGTCCAGCGGCTGCTCGGTGGTCTGCAGGCTGCCGGCGGTGAAGTTCTTCTGGGTGCCGACGATGCGCACACCGGTACCGACCTGCAGACCCGACGGCAATTCGCTGTCCTGGGTCGACTGGGCGCCGGGCTGACGCTTGATCTGATAGAGCAGGTCCTGGAATTCGGCGCGATCACGCTTGAAGCCGGTGGTCGATACGTTCGCCAGGTTGTTGGAAATCGTGGTCAGGTTGGTGTCCTGGGCCTGGAGGCCGGTCTTGCTGACCCAAAGTGCTGGAAGCATGTGTCATCTCCTGGAGCGCCTGGTTTACGGCGCGATCGCTACGCTGGAATTAGATTTGCAAGACCCGGGCCATGGCCTCGTCGCCTTCTTTGGCGGTGCTCATCATCTTGATGTGCAGCTCGAACTGCTTGGAGAGCGCCAGCACCGAGGTCATCTCCTCGACCGCGTTGACGTTGCTCGCCTCCAGGAAACCGGACTCGACCCGCACGGCGGCATCGGCAGGCGCCGGCTGGCCGCTGGTGGTGTGGATCAGGCCGTCCAGCCCCTTGGTCAGGGTTTTCACATCGGGATTGACCAGCTTGATGCGGTCGACCTGGGCCATGACGTTGGGTGCCTGTCCCAGACCGCGAATGCTGATGGTGCCGTCCATGCCGATCTCGATTTTCTCGTCCGGCGGAACGGCGATCGGACCGCCGTTGCCCATGACCGGCAAACCGTTGCCGGCGCGCAGTACACCGAGCGCATCGACGTTCATGCTGGCGGTACGCACATAGGCTTCGCCGCCGTCGGGTGTCTGCACGGCGATGAAACCGTTGCCGCCCACTGCCACGTCCAGGTCTCGGCCGGTTTCCTGCAAGGCACCGCCGCTGAAATCGGTCGCCGGGCGTTCGGTAAGCGCATAGGCCCGCGAAGGAAAGGTGTCGCCGAACACCGGCATGGAACGCGCCTGTTCCAGGTCACGCTTGAAGCCAGTGGTCGAAATGTTGGCCAGGTTGTTGGCATGGGCCTTCTGCGCCAGCGCGTTCTGGCTGGCACCGGTCATTGCCACGTAGAGCATCTTGTCCACAGGTCTCTCCATCGACGGGCGAATGCCGTCTACTGCTGTACTGAGAGAGGTAGAGCAATATGCGGGCCAACTTTCGACAGATACCTGCAGCCCCTCTGGGACGGGGCCTGCAGCGATTCTGGAGAGACTAACTGGAAGCTTGACGCCGAAAAGTCGGCGCGACATTGCCGCTAGCGGCAAAGGAAGAAAGGATTTACGTCACTCTGCCACGGCGAAGCGTGGCAGGTGTGCTGTCAAAGACGGCAACCGGCGTTGCCGAAGGGCCCGGCAAAGCGCCGGTAATGCGGCCCGGGGTCGACCTGACTGCACAGGTACCGACCGGTCTCCAGGCTCTGGTATTTGTACCAGGGCGCTGGCGCAGCGACCGCCATCGTACAGGTTGCCGCGATGACCAGGGCTGCACACAGACACCGCATCACTGCCCTGCCCTCATCAGGTCATCTGAATGATGGTCTGCATCACGGTGCTTTCGGTGGAGATGGTCTTGGCGTTCGCCTGGTAGTTGCTCTGCGCCTTGATCAGGTTCACCAGTTCAGCGGTCAGGTCGACGTTGGAGTCTTCCAGCGATTGCGATTGCAGGTTGCCCATGACGCCGGTGTCCGGAGTGCCGATCACGGCGGTACCGGACGCGAACGACTCCTTCCAGTTGGTGCCGCCGTTGGGCGCCAGACCCTGCATGTTGGCGAAGCTGGCCATGGCGACCTGACCGATGACCTTGTTCTGGCCGTTGGTGAAGTTGGCGAACAGGTTGCCGGTGCCGTCCACCGACAGGCCGGTGAGCTCACCGGTCGCATAACCGTTCTGAGTCTTGGCCGAGGTGGCGGAGGCGGAGTTGTATTGCGTGGTCTTCAGCATGTCCAGAGCAACGCCAGCGGCATTGGCCGTTGCGCCGTTGGGCGTCCAGGTACCGTCGGCGCCTTTGCTGGCGGGAACCCAGTCGGCCAGGTTGAAGCTCTTGTCGGCGTTGATGCCCAGGCCGCCGGCGACATCGCCCTGATCGGGAACGATGAGGCTGCCGTCGGACTTGAAGGTCAGTTTGTTCACCAGCGGTGTGGTGAGCGTCGAATCGGCTGGATTGCGACCGTCGATGGTGGTGTGCATCGTCCAGCTGTTGGCCGCCTCGTCCTTGACGAAATACTGATTCATCTGGTGCGCGTTGCCCAGGCTGTCGTAGACGTCGGTGTTGAAGGTGTAGTTGTAGCTGCTGACGTTGCTCGGATCGAACGGCGTAATGGTCGGCTGCACAGCGCTGGAGTTCAGGTTGACGGTTTCGGAGATCTTCGTGGTGGCTTTGGGCTGCAGGTTGGACGAATCGATCTTCAGGTTGGTCAACACGCCAGTCTGCACCACGCCGTCTTCTGCGTTGTAGCCCTGCAGGTTGTTGCCGGACACGTCGACGACGTTGCCGTCCTTGTCGCTGTAGAAGGCACCGGCGCGGGTGTAGAGCTTCTGGCCGCCATCGTTGAGCACGAAGAAACCGTTGCCGTTGATGGCCAGGTCCAGGCTCTGTCCGGTCGAGGTGATGTTGCCCTGGGTGAACTGCTGCGATACGGCCGCTGTGGTCACACCACTGCCCACGCTGGTCTTGCCGGCCGTGGCGCGGATCGACGCGGCATACTGGTCGGCGAACTCCGCGCGCGAGGATTTGAAGCCGGTGGTGGCGACGTTGGCGATGTTGTTGCCGGTCACGTTGAGCGCCTTGTTGGCTGCCGAAAGACCGCTCAAGCCGATGTTGAAAGTCATGCTGTACTCCTGCGCCGAACGAAGCGGCTCAAATTCCGATGGTTTGGACTTTCGACAGCGCGATGCCACCCAGTCCAGCGAGGTTGAGGGTCAGTTCACCGCCATTGGTGCCCATCGTGACGCTGTTCACCGTGGCAGGCAGGTAGGTGCTCATGGCCGTGGCGGTACCGTCGACGGTGGCTGCGGCCTTGAAGGTGTAGGTGCCAGCGGCGGCGACCGCGCCGTTGCTGTCTTTGCCATCCCACGTGAAGCTGGCGTTGCCGGCCGACTGGCTGCCCAGGTCGATGCTGCGCACCAGGTCGCCTTTGCTGTTGTACACGCCGACCGTGGTGTTGCTGCTCGACGAGGTCAGCGCCACGGAGCCGGTGAGGCCTGTGGTGGGGTCGACCACCGCCTTGTCGGTCTGCACGATGACCGAACGGCCCACCAGGGACGAGGCCTGCAGCGCCTGGGACGATTGGTAGTTGTTGGCGATGGTACTCACCGACGAATTCAGGCTCTGCATGCTTTCCAGGCTGCTGAACTGCGCGAGCTGGGCGACGAACTCGCCGTTGTCCTGGGGATCGAGCGGGTTCTGGTTCTGCATCTGGGTCACCAGCAACTGCAGGAACGCGTCCTTGCCCAGGGCACTGCCGGCGGTGCCGGTCGAGCTGTTGGTGCTGCTGGTGGTTTTCTGCAATGAGTCCAGGACCGAGGAGCTCACGCCGGTAGTACTGCTGGTAGTCGTCATCTGCGCTCGCCTCTATCACTGACCCAGGGTCAGGACCTTCTGCATCATGGTCTTTGCGGTGTTCATCAGTTCAGCGTTGGTCTGGAAGGAACGGCTGGCCGAGATCATGTCGGCCATTTCCTCGACCACGTTGACGTTCGGGTAGTAGACGTAGCCGTCCTTGTTCGCCGCCGGATGGTTGGGCTCGTAGCGCGCCTCGAGGTTGCTCTGGTCCTCGACCACGCCGGTGACCTGCACGCCCTGCCCCGCCGAGTCCTGGTCCTGGAACAGCGAACCGCTGTCGCCGTTTTGCTGGCCCTGGAGCATGGTCGCGAACACCGGGTGCCGCGCACGGTAGGTCTGATCGATGCTGGACGACACGGTTTCGGCGTTGGCGATGTTGCTGGCCACGGTGTTCAGGCGCGTGGTCTGGGCACTCATGCCGCTACCGGCGATGTTGAAGACACTGGCAAGGGACATGGCTTACTCTCCGCGAAGGGCCGATACCAGCCCTTTGAACTTGCTGTTGAGCAGGGTGAAACTGGCCTGGAAGTTCACCGAGTTCTCGGCGTAGTTCGATTGCTCGATCTGCGCATCGACGGTGTTCTGGTCCAGCGACGGCTGAGTGGAAATGCGGTACTGCAGCTCCTCGTCACCGGAGCTGAACCCTTGGGCGGCGATGTGCTTGCCGTTGGTGGTCTGCAGGCCGAAGGCACCTTTGCCGTTCTGCTCGCTCTGGGCAGCCAGCACCGAGGCGAAGTCCAGGTCACGAGCCTTGTAGTTGGGGGTATCGGCGTTGGCGATGTTGTTGGCCAGCACTTCGGCGCGCTTGGCGCGAAACCCCAATGCCTGCTCGTGAATGCCCAGCGCTTTGTCGAAACTGATGCTCATGTTGGTACCTATGCGGCAGACCAGATGGTTCGTGCAGGATAGATAGCAATCACTGTGCCAAGTCTCGAAATGCCCGCCCTGTGCGGGTTGCGGGCCGGTCAGCCGAGGGGGGATGCCAGAAAAGCGGCAAGAAATTTCCGCTGGAGGGGAAAAGCGGCAACGCCGGCGTCAGAAAAATTGCCGCATGGCGCTGCAGTGGCGCACCTCGTCAGACGAGGTACGGGGTCACTTGGCCTGATAGATGATGCCGGGGCTGCACTGCACCATCTGGTAGAGCTCGGGCAGACCGTTCAAGGCTTCGGATGCGCCCAGAAACAGGTATCCACCTGGCTTGAGGGTGCCGTGGATGCGGGTGAGGATGTCTTTCTTCACCTGCGCGGAAAAGTAGATCAGCACGTTGCGACAGAAGACGATATCGAACTTGCCCAGGGCGGCGTAGCTGTCGAGCAGGTTGAACGCGCGAAACTCGACGCGACTGCGAATCGGCGCCTTGACGGCCCAGCGCCCCGGCCCCTTGGGATCGAAGTAGCGCTGCAGGCGCTCCTGGGAAAGGCCGCGACCGATCGCCAGGCTGTCGTACTCGCCGCTCTTGCAGTTGGTCAGCATGCTGCCGGACAGGTCAGTGGCCACGATCTGCACGCCCGACTTCAACTGGCCCAGATTGCTGCGCTCGAATTCGTCGATGGTCATCGACAGCGAATAGGGTTCCTGGCCCGAGGAACAGGCCGCCGACCAGATGCGCAGGCGCGCGCCGGGGCTGGCCTTGATGCTTTCGGGCAGGACCTTGTTCTTCATCACTTCGAACGGGTAGGTGTCGCGAAACCACAGGGTTTCGTTGGTGGTCATGGCGTCCACCACCTGCTCGCGCAAACCGCTGCGCGGCTGGTTCTGGATGCGTTGCACCAGCTCGCCCAGAGACTTGATGCCCTGCTGCTCCATCAGCTTGTTCAGGCGGCTGGCGACGAGGTACTGCTTGTTCTCGCCCAAGAGAATGCCACAGGCTTTTTCCAGGAAGACCCGGAATTGATCAAAATCCAAATTACCCGTAGACACGGTGCCGCCTCTTGCTGGTTCGGTAGGCCGGGCGCTGGCGCCCGGCATTCATACTGCTGCCTTGATGCGATCGACGACACGAGCCGCCAGATCGTCGGGGCGGAACTTGGCAAGGAAATCGTCGGCGCCGACTTTCTTCACCATGGCCTGGTTGAACACCCCTGACAGGGAAGTATGCAGGATCACGTGCAGTTTCTGCATGCGCGGGTCGCTGCGAATCTCGGCGGTCAAGGTGTAGCCGTCCATTTCCGGCATCTCGATATCGGAAATCAGCATCAGGAATTCCTCTTCCGGACGCTTGCCGTCGTCGACCAGCTTGCGCAGGTACTCCAGCGCCTGCCGACCGTCGTTGAGCGCTACCACTTCCACGCCGACCGTCTGCAGGCAACGGGTCACCTGCTTGCGCGCCACCGATGAGTCGTCGACGGTCAACACGCGCAGCGACACGGCCTTGCTGTGGGTCTCTTCGTCGACCACGCCGACCGAGATCGCTTCGGAAGTCGGCGCCACTTCGGCGAGGATCTTCTCGACGTCGATGATCTCGACCAACTGGTTGTCCACGCGGGTGACAGCGGTCAGGTAGTGATCGCGGCCGGTGCCCTTGGGCGGCGGATGAATCTCCTCCCAGTTCATGTTGACGATGCGTTCCACCGAGTGCACCAGAAAGCCCTGAATCTTGGTGTTGTACTCGGTGATGATGACGAAGGTGTCGGTGGATGCCTCAAGCCCCACGGAGCCTGTGGCCATGTCCAGATCGAGGATCGGAATGGTCGCCCCGCGGATGTTGGCCACGCCGCGAACCACCGGGTTGGACTTAGGCAATACCGTCAGTTTGGGGCATTGCAGCACCTCCCTGACCTTGAAGACATTGATCCCGTAGAGCTGCTTGCCATTGAGGCGAAACAACAACAACTCGAGGCGATTCTGTCCAACCAGCTGCGTGCGCTGGTTCACCGAATCCATAACACCGGCCATGCCCAAACTCCTCTTGCGACCCGGACGATATCGGCACGGGCCTTGCTATTAGCACTGCATGAACGCAAAAACGACGGTTTCTCGACACATCGCTGCGTATTTATTCTGGGCCGTTGCCACGGTGGGTGGCGCGGTGCTCGGCAGTACGGCGCGCGCCGACAATGTCACATTGCCCGAACAGCTTATCGGTGTCACCCAGGGTTTTCTTGAGTTCACTGTCGAAGATTATCTGGCGACCTCGCAGATCCAGGGTCGCTACGAGATCGAGGTGAACAATCTTGACCCGCGCCTGCGCATGCCGGGCTGTGATCGGCAGCTGTCGGCCACCCTGGAAAGTCCGGCGCAACCCTTGGGCCGGGTGACCGTACGTGTGCGTTGCGAAGGCGGCGCGCCTTGGACGGTATTCGTTCCGGCCCAGGTCCGGCTGTTCCGCGAGGTGGTCACTACCACCCGGCCGCTCAAGCGCGACAGCGTGCTGACCGAGGCCGATGTGGCGCTGCGCGAACGGGACGTCGGGGCGATGGGGCAAGGCTTTCTGGTTTCGCTGGACGAAGCGGTGGGCATGAAGCTGATCCGACCGACGGTTGTCGATCAGGTGCTCACGCCGGTGTTCCTTGAACAGCAGGCACTCGTGCTCAAGGGTGACCAGGTGGTAATCATCGCCCGTAGCGGCACCCTGGCGGTGCGCATGCCGGGTGAGGCGCTGGCCCAGGGTGGCATGAGCGAGCAGATCCGCGTACGCAACCTGAACTCCAAACGGGTGGTCAAGGCACGGGTGACCGGCCCTGGCCAGGTGGAAGTGGCAATGTAAACGCTGGTCGGCGAAGCGGAGTTTTCCTACACTAGGGGGCTATACAAGCCCGCCGCCGCAGCATCGGGCATTTGCGAAATTGCGCCTAAAGTTAATCGGGATTTGGCCGAAAACAAGGCAAGCGTCCAAATACCCAGAGGTTCAGAACAATGGTTATCGACTTCAACCGAGTAGGAAACTCGCCGTCAGTGCAAGGTACGCCACGTACCGGCGCTGCCAAGGAAGTGGCCGCCGACACGCCCGTGCCAAGCACGCCAGCCGTGAAGAGCGGGGAACCGGTCACCTTGAGCGATCAGGCCCAGCAAATGCAGAAAATCACCGACAAGCTGAGCGATCAGCCAACTGTCGACAGCGCCCGCGTCGCCGAGCTCAAGCAGGCCATCGCCGAGGGTAGCTACAAGGTCGACAGCGAGCGCGTTGCCAGCAAAATGCTCAATTTCGAAGCCCAGCGCTAGTTCAGTCTAGGCGCCGGGGCTTCTGGACGCGTCAACGCCAGGGCTCACCATGCACGATCAAACGCTGTTGCAGCTGATTGAAGAAGACCTCCCTTACGCAGGGCAACTGCTCGAGCTGCTGCGTGATGAGTCGCTGGCTTTGCAAAGCCGCGACATGGAGCTTCTGGAAACGATTCTGGCGCAGAAGCAGTCGTTGATCGTGTTGCTGGAACAGAACGGGCGGCGGCGCAGCCATTTGCTGATGCAGATGGGCCTGTCGGCCGATCGCGAGGGGCTGCAGGCGCTCGCGCGTCAGTCGCACCTGGGCGATGCGTTGCTGGCCAGGGGTGATGCGTTGAGTCAGTTGCTGGCGCAGTGTCAGGCGATCAATGCCCAGGTTGGCCAAGGTATCGCGCGCCAGCAGGTGGCGACCGCCAACCAGATCCGTATTCTCACTGGCGCAGAGCCACCGTCGCTCTACAACAGCCGTGGGTCGACCGCGAAGATGGCCACCTACCGGGCGCTCAGCCAGGCGTAACAAGCGCGTCGCCCCCGGACGCGGCTCGCGTCGCTGCTACAGGGATCGCGTACACCCACGCGATGCACACCGCACGCCTCCGCAACGACGGCGCACGTCGCGCCAGCAGTACACGCGGTTCCCGTGGCAACGGCGCACATTGCGTCGGCGGTACACGCGGTCCCTGTAGCAGCGGCGCGAGCCGCGTCGGCGGGCGATGCGGTGCGTGTTGGCAAAACGCAACGCGCGCCCGACATCTTTAAACCTTTTCAACGAGCTGGCAGAATGCCGCACCTGCGCAGTCGGCGCGATCCGGAGTGGACAAGAACGTGTCAAACGCATCGAACCTGGAAGACGCTCCGCAACCGCCAAAGGTACTGGCTACGCCTCTGGAAGTCGCCGCCAACCTGCGCCTGCTTCAGGAAAGCCATGACCCCCTGATCATCACCTTCCAGGACCGCCCCCTGCGCTGCCAGAGCTTTCTGGTGGAAGTGGACCGAGACAACCTGCGCATCGTGCTCGATGAAATGATCCCGCGCGAAGGCGAAAAGTACCTGGAAGCGGGCGAGCCGTTCAAGGTCGAAGGGTTTCATGAAGGTGTGCGGGTGGCGTGGGAAAGCCATGGCAACTGGACCATCACCCAGAAGGAATGCGGCCGCTGCTATGTCGGCGCGCTGCCGGGCCAGGTGGTCTATCACCAGCGACGCAACGCCTTTCGTGCAGCGCTCAAGCTTTCGCAGCTGGTGGATGTGGAAATTGCCGGCAGCCGACTGAAGAACACCCTGGTCGGCAAGCTGCTGGACATCTCGGCCCACGGTTGCAAACTGCGCTTCGAAGGCGACATCAGCGAGCGTCTGCAACTGGGGCAGATCTACGAGCGTTTCATGGCCGCCCTGCCCTTCGGCGCCATGACCACGTCGGTCGAGCTGCGCCACCTGCATTTCGAGGAACGCATCGACACCACCTTCGTGGGTGTGCGCTTCCACAACATTCCTGGCTTGGTACAACGCCAGATCGAACGTTTCGTGCATCAATTGCAACGTGAAGCGCAGCGCTTCGACAGAGACGACTTCTGAACCCAGGCCGCGCATCACGCGCGGCCCTGCGGCTCCCTACACGGGCTTGGCCGGCTCCTCGTCGGCAGGCTCGGTGTTCTGCATCTGCTCCTGCACCAAATGCTCGTCGACACGGGGGTCCAGGGCCGCGGCCAGCGGCGAGTTGGCCGCGGGCATGGCGACGTGATGCAGCGGCGCATCGTCCACCACATGCAGGTTGGTCACCGCCTTCGGCCGGATTCGCCAGACCAGCACCACGGCGAAGAAGCAGAAGAAGGCATACAGCATCTGGCTGCCGAACTGCTTCATCAGCACGCCGGCCACCAGCGGGCCGACACTGGCACCCACCCCGTAGGTCACCAACAGCATCGCGGTCAGCGACACGCGCCGATCGGCTTCCACGTGGTCGTTGGAAAACGCCACGGCCAATGGATACAACGAGAACTGCAGCAACGATACCAGGAAGCCGGCGGCAAACAGCACTTCCAGCGGCACGGTCGGAATCAGCGCCAAAGGCAGTGCAGCAATGGCGATACCCACGGCCACGCATCGGATCAGCAGAGCACGGTCGTAGCGGTCCGACAGCCAGCCCAGTGGCCATTGAACCAGCAGGCCGGCAAAGATGCACGAACCCATGAACAAGCCCACCTGCTCGGTGCTCAACCCCTGCTGTGAGGCATACAGCGGTGCCAGGCCATAGAACGAGCCAACGATCAGACCGGATCCGAGCACGGTGCTCAGCGACTGCGGTACCCGACTGAGGAAGAAGCGCGGTTCCATGGGCGCCGGGTGCATCGGCGCCGGGTGAATCCGTCGCGTGAGCGCAACCGGTACCAGGCACAGGGCGAAGCACAGGGCAACCAGCATGAGCAGTTCCAGGCCCAGTTGCGGATGCACGACCAGGATCAGCTGACCCAGTACCAGGCCGAGGTAGGACGCGATCATGTAACCGCTGAACACCGCCCCACGCTGCTTGGTGTCAGCCTGCTCGTTGAGCCAGCTTTCGATCACCATGTACTGGCACATCATGCCCAGGCCAACGATGACCCGCAGGAACAGCCAGGCTGGCAGGTAATTCACCAGGCCATGGCCCAGCACGGCCGCGCCGACGATACCGGCGCAGGTGGCGTAGGCGCGTATGTGCCCCACGCGGGCGATCAGCCTGTGGCCAATCTTGCCGCCCAGAGCCAGACCGAAATAGTTGGCTGCCATCAGGGCACCGACCCACAGGCTGTCGACCTGCTCGGCCGACAGGCGCAGGGCCAGGTAGGTACTCAATAGACCAGAGCCGATCAGCATCATCAGTGAAGCGAAATACAGGGCTCGAAAGTTTTTCCAGATTTGGCGCATTGCAGGTCCGCGGTAAAGGGTATCGGAACGATCAGGTCACGGGCGACGCCCCCCCCCGCCACTTCGGCGGACCGCTGCGGGAAAGGAGCGTCACCTGCATCAAGCTGTTGCAGGATCAAGCCTGGGCCGCCAGTACCCGGCGCTCCCAAGGGGTGATTTCATCGAAGAAACTCGCCAGCTCCAGGGTCTTGGTCGCGATGTAGCCTTCGATGAACACATCACCGAACAGTTCCCTGGCCAACAGGCTTCGTTTCAGACGCTCCAGAGCGGCATGCAAGGTACATGGCAAGGACAATTCATCGGGCACCGCGAGGTCGCCCTGCATGGGCGGGGACGGCTCCAGTCGCTGTTCGATGCCGTGCAGACCGGCGGCAAGGCTGGCGGCGATCGCCAGGTAGGGATTGGCGTCCGCACCTGGCAGGCGGTTCTCGACCCGCCGCGCACTGGCCACGCTGGCGGGGATGCGCAGCCCGGCGGCGCGATTGTCGTAGGACCAGCAGGCATTGTTGGGCGACGCATACGGCTGGCAGAGGCGCTGGTAGGAATTCACGTTGGGCGCCAGCAGCGCGGTGAAATCGGCCATGGCCGCCTGTTGCCCACCGATGAAGTGGCGGAAGGCATCGGTGGGCTGGTCGCAAGCGTCGCTGAACACGTTCAGGCCGCTGTCCACCGCTACCACACTCTGGTGTATGTGCATGGAGCTTCCGGCCACCCGCGCCAGCGGCTTGGCCATGCACACCACGCTGAGCCCATGCTTGAGCCCGACTTCCTTGAGCAGGTGCTTAAACAGAAAGGTCTGGTCGGCCAACAGCAGCGGATCACCATGGAGCAGGTTGATTTCGAACTGGCTGACGCCCATTTCGTGCATCACCGTGTCGCGTGGCAGGCCCATCGCCGCCATGCTGCGATAGACCTCGGTGAAGAACGGTCGCAGACCGTTGTTGGAGCCGACGCTGAACGCGCTGCTGCCGTCCTCCCGTCGACCATCCAGGCCGATCGGCGCCTGGAACGGCAGCAACGGGTCGGGATTGGCGGCGAACACGAAAAACTCAAGCTCGGTGGCCACCACTGGCGCCAACCCTAGACGGCCATAGCGAGCCAGGACTGTCTTGAGCAGGCCGCGGGTCGACAGCGGGGAGAAGCCACCGGTCAGCTCCTCGGCATCGCAGACCACCCAGGCGCGGGGCGGCTCGCTCCACGGCAGGCGGTGCAGCCGAGTCAGGTCGGGCACCAGCGCGACGTCGCCGTCATCGGCACCGTAGTAGCGGCTGGGCGGATAGCCGCCCATGATGCACTGCAGCAACACGCCGCTGGCCAGTTGCAGCCGCCGCCCCTCCTGAAAACCCTCGGCAGTCATCACCTTGCCGCGCGGCACGCCGTTGAGGTCAGGTGTGACGCACTCGACTTCATCGACACCGCGCAGGTGCTCGGCGACCGTACGCGGTCCTTCGATACTCATGTCTCTGTCCTTGACGTTGAATGCCGCACGCGGCGATGGGCACAAAATACGCAACGCAGCAGGCGCGTGGCAAGCCATCGGCAAGCAGAGCTACGACCAAAGTCGCTTGCCGATAGCGTAGCGCCAGTACACAGTGTAACGGCTTGGATAAAAGCAGCTCGATGCTGCGCCTTGTTCGCCGGCTCGGCGGACATCAGGAATGATACACATGGATGTTTTTGCTGCACTGTTTCACCCGCTCGAACCACGCCTTCTCATGCTCTGCAGCGATACTTCACGGACCGACTCGCTCGAACGCTACCTTCAAGATCTTTCTCTACCCGTCGAGGGCCTGCAGCCGGAATTGCAGCCGGCGTACGACTACGAAAAAAGCCGGCACAAGGCCATTCTCGTCGAGCCTGGCCGTGGTGAACGCCAGAAAGGCGTGCGCTGGGTCGACAATATCCGCCGCGGCAACAGCTGGGCTTCGATACTGGTGGCCTTGACGGGCGCCGATGCGGCCATTCGCCAGGACTATCAGCAGGCCGGAGCCGACCATGTCTTGCGACTGCCAAGCACTGAGCCTGCGCGCGAGACGTTTTACGTAGAGCTGTTCCAGAACCCGGACTACTGGAACCTGACGCCGCCGGTGGTGGACCCCGCGCGTCTGTGTCTGGAGGATGAAACCCGGCGGCTGGACCTGACCTTTGCGCAGGTTCAGGTCATATTGGCGCTGCTGTACGCGCCGCATCACCAACTGAGCTTCGACGATCTGGCGCAACTGCTGGGGCTGAATCTGCGGACCTACGACATGCGTGTGGTGGAGAAATTCGTCAGTCGCCTGCGTAGCAGCATCCGCCAAGTCTTCGGCACCAATGTGATCCAGAGTGTGCGCGGCAGCGGCTACCGCCTGAACCGTGGGTGCATTTCGCCGCCGCCCAGCGCTTTCCACTGAAAGGCGGTTTTCACCAGACCGATGGGCATTGGCGGTTTTTTCACGGCGTACTAGGCTTGGAGTGATACGACAACTGTATCCAGCTCTACGTTTTGAAGGAACGACCTCATGCCTACGGATCTTGGCGACAAATTTTCATCCATCAACAATCAGCTCTATACAGCCCACCAGACAACCGACGAAGCGCAGCTGGCGCGTGGTTTCTGGTGGTTCAATGACGTCGACTGCACCCTGACCCAGAACGGTATCACCGTGGGTCTGACACGTACCGAATGTTGGCTGCTGAGCCTGCTCGCCTTCAGCAGCGAGCGGGTCATCAGCAAGGAAGCGCTGATTGCCGGACTGGGCAAGGACCCCAGCCACTACAACGGCCTGGAAATGTCCCTGAGCCGCCTGCAAAGCAAGTTTGGCCAATGCAGCGGTGGTGAACGCCTGATCCGCTCGGTACGCAACCGTGGCTACTGCCTGGCCCAGGTGGTGCGTGCTGCCTATTGCCCGAGCTGGAAATCGCCGACGGGCCTGGCTGGCAAGCCCCCCTGCTGCTGCTAGCGTTCGCGCAGGGCTTCCTTGGCCCGGTTCAGTGGCTTGATCAGGTAATCCAATACCGTCTTGTGCCCCGTGGTGATGTCCACCGTGGCGATCATCCCGGGGACGATGGCGAAGGTCTTGCCGGCCTTGTTTTCCAGCGAGTCGGAATCGGTGCGGATGAACACGCGGTAATAGAACACTTCCGGTTTGACCTCATCCTGAAGGGTGTCGGGCGAGATGGTGACGACCTTGCCGTCAAGCCCGCCGTAGATCGAATAGTCGTAGGCGGTGATCTTCACCTTGGCCTGCTGGTCGGGATGGATGAAGGCGATGTCGCGAGGCGAGATGCGCGCCTCGATCAGCAGACGCTCGTCCAGCGGCACGATTTGCATGAGTTGGCCGTTGGGCGGTACCACGCCACCGATGGTGGTGACCTCGATATCCTTGACGATGCCCCGTACCGGCGAACGCAGGGTCAGGCGCGAGACTGAATCGGAGCGGCCCTTGAGCACGGCGGTGAGGGTTTCGACGTCGGCGTTGGCCTTGGCCAGTTCCTCGCGGGCACGCACCATGTAATCGGAGCGCGCCTCGGTGAGCTTGAGTTCGAGTTCCGACCGCTGCCGATTCAGGCGCAGGACTTCCACGCGGCTGGCCGCCCCGGTCCTGGCCAGGTTATCGGTGATCTGCAACTCGCTGCGCACCAGACGCAGCGACTCGTTGATGCCGGTCAGGGAATCGTCCAGGCCACGACGGCGGGCGTTGTACAGCTCGGTTTCAGCCTTGAGCAGTGCCGGGTAGGCATCGAGCTCGGGGGGAAATTTCAGCGGCTTGAGCCCGACCTCGGCCTGCAGCCGGGCGACGCTGGCCAACGTGGCCCGGTATTTGGCCGCGCTTTCGCCGAAGTTGGATTCGGTCTTGGTCGGATCCAACTGGGCCAGCACTTGCCCGCGCTCCACGATCGCCCCTTCGGTCACATTCATCTCGGCGATGATCCCGCCTTCGAGCGACTGGATCACCTGCTCCCGCGAGCTAGGAATCACCTTGCCGGTGCCGGTGGAGACTTCCACCACTTCGAAAAAGAAGGCCCAGACGAAGAACGCCAGGAGCATGGCGACCGATACCCACACCACGCGGGTCGCGCGCACCACGGTGGAGTCGTCGACACCGTCCTGATAATACGACTGGCCGGGCGCACCGTCTTCGCTGAGCAGCGGAATGCGCTTGAATTCACCGGAGCCCAGCACCTTGAAACCCTTGCCTGTGTCCATTTGCCCTGCCCTCCTTGATTAAGCCGCGCCCTTGGGACGCGACAGCGTGGCGATGGCGTTTTCCTTGGTGTCGTCGATGACCACCTGGCCATTGTCGACCACGATGATCCGGTCGACCAGCGCCAGCACGCTGGTGCGGTGGGTGGCGACGATGATCGTGCGCCCCTGCCCCCAGGTGGCCAGGTTGTGGATCAGCCGGCGCTCGGTGGTCTCGTCCAGGGACGCGGTGGGTTCGTCGAGCAGCAGGATGTGCGGCTGACGGATCAACAGGCGCGACAGCAGCAGCGACTGGCGCTGGCCACCCGACAGGCCGAGGCCACCTTCCAGGATCAAGTGATCCATGCCGGTCGGACACTGGCGGACGAAATCCAGCGCGCCAGTGATCTCCAGCGCCGCAATGATTTCCTGATCCGAGGCCTGCCCGGCGCCCATGATCAGGTTCTCGCGCAGGCTGCCGTGGAACAGCCGTGAATTCTGCGTGAGCAGGCCGATGTCACGACGCACGTCGGCCGGGTCTATGTGTCCCAGGGCCACACCGTCGAGCGTGATACTGCCGCCGCTCAGGTCCAGGCCACCGGCCAATGCCTGGAGCAGGGTCGACTTGCCTGCCCCGTTGCGGCCGAGGACGGCGATGCGTTCGCCGGGCGCGATGGTCAGGTCGTTGACGGTCAGCGCCGGGGTGCGCGATTCCTCACTGTATTTGAAGCTGGCACGCTTGAGCGCGTAGCGCCCGCCGATCACCGGCAGGTGCACGCGCTGGGCGCCTTCGGGGTGATCGACAGGCAGCAGCATCAGACGGTTGAGCCCTTCCAGGGCCACTTTGGCCTGTTGCCAGCGCGTCAGCACGTGGGTCAGTTGCGACACCGGCGCCATCATCCGCGAGGCCAGGATCGAGGCCGCCACCAGGCTGCCGGTGGTGAGGTCACCGGCGATCACCATGGGGGCGCCGAACACGATGACGATGGCGAACACCGCGCTCTGCACATTCTGTGTCCAGGCCACCAGGCCGTTGGTCAAGGTGCGCAGGCGCAGGCTGCTGTCCGCTGCCACGGCGTTGTAGTGGTTCCACTGCTGCTGGAAGCGCTGTTCGGCCTGCAGGCTCTTGATGTCGTCCATGCCCTGCACGGTTTCCACCAGCATGGCGTTGCGCAGGGCCGACTCGCGCATGGACTCGTTGGCCAGACGCGCCAGCTTGCGTTGGGCCAAGAGCCCCGGCACCACCATGGCAACGAGCGCGCACAAGGGAATCAGCACCAGCGGCCCACCGATCAGGTAGAACACCACCAGGAAGATCAGGAAGAACGGCAGGTCGGCCAGCGCCGTGGCGGTGCTGGAGGTGATCAGGTCGCGCAGCGATTCCAGCTCGCGCAACTGCGAGATGAACGAGCCGGTCGACTTGGGCCGTGCCGAGTTGCGCAGGCGCAGGGCGTGACCGAACACCAGGTCGCTGACCCGCAGGTCGGCGCGCTTGCCCAGCAGGTCGGTGATCTTCATGCGCATGATGCGCATGATGAAATCGAAGACGATCGCCAGCAGCACACCGCCGAACAGCACGTACAGCGTGGGCAGGGATTCGGCCGGGATGACCCGGTCGTACACCTGCATGGAGAACAGCACCCCGCCCAGCCCGAGCACGTTGGCCACCAGCGAGGCCAGCATGACGTGACCGTAGGGCCGCAGGTCGCGCAGGACGATCTTGCGGAACCAGTGCTCGTCGTAGGGCTTGATGTAGTCATTGGTGCGCACGTCGCTGACCGGTCGGGCCGGACGCAGGATCACCGTACGCAGGGCGTTGTCCAGCAGGGTCTGGCGGTCGATGCTGCTCTGCAGTCCTAGGTCGCCGCTGTAGGCGATGCCGATCTGCTCGTCGTCGCCGAGCACCTGGATGATGCCCACCTGACCGTCCTTGAGCTGCACCACCAATGGCGTGCGCCATTGGGTCAGGGTGGTGGGGTCGTAGTGGGCGAACTTGATGGTCAGCCCAGCCTGACGGGCCATCTGCCGCAGCACGTCCTCGACGCTCGAATCGTCGGCGCGCATCGACGCGATGCGCACGTTTTCGGCCGAGCATTCCAGGCGGTAGTGGCGCGCCACCCCCAGAATCGCGTCGAGCCAGACCTGGTAGTCCTGGCGCGAAAAGGTTTCGTGGGGTTGCGCCGTTTCCGGGTCCAGCGGCAGGTTCACGGCATCGTTCATGGCAGGATCTCCACGCCTTGGATGGTGCTCCGATCGATCCGATAGGCACTGCGCAGGGCGCCGGTGCTGTACAGGCAGTCCACCTGCAGGCGGCGCAGGTCGGCCTCGGTATTGGCCAGGTCGAAACGTGATTGGTGGATTTCCTGCTCGGCGTTGAGCAGGTCCAGCAGCGGCCGCGTGCCCAATTCCAGGTACTGCTGGCCATACAACTCGCGGGCTTCGACGATGCTGGTCTGGCGGTACTGCAGCGAACCGAGTCGACGGTCCAGGCTGGCGGTCTGCGCCTGGGCTTCGAACAGCCCCTGGCGCGCCTGCAGCCTTGCGGCGTCTTCGGCCGAATCGGCGGCGGTCAGGGCGTAGGTGGCCGCTGCGGTGCGGGCGGTGGTGGCGCCGCCCTGGTAGAACGGTACGTCGAGGTTGATGAAGATGCCGGCCTGGGTCCGGTCGATGTTGGAATTGTTGCTGTTGTAATTGCTGTCCAGATAATGGTTAAGCGTGGGGTCGACCGACAGGGTCGGCAGTCCGTCGGCGCGGGCCTGGCGGATGGCCGCCTGGGCTTCGACCCGTTGCGCGTTGGCCACCAGAATCCCCGGCAAGGCGTTCATGTCCGGCCCGGCGGTGCTGCAGGAGGCCAGCAGTGAGGACGGAAAGTCGTCGTTGACGTCGAACGGCGCGGCGCGCCCGACCAGGTTGATCAGGTTGGCCCGCCAGCGGTTGTACAGCGCCTGATACTGCAACAGCGTGGCCCGCGCGCCGTCTTCGCGCGACTTGGCCTGGACCACGTCGGAACGGGTCGCGGCGCCCATGTCGCTGCGCTGACGGGCAAGCTCGGCGATGCCGGCGATGCCCTTGATCTGCTCTCGGGCGATCTCGAGCAGGCGCTTGTAGCGCTGCACCTCGATGTAGGCCTGGGAGGTGTCGCGCGCCACTTGATCGATGCTCAGCAGCACCTGCGCCTGGCTGCGGGCGACCCGCGCCTTGGCCACATCGACGGCGCTGTCGACCTTGCCGAAGTCATACAGCATCTGCTTGAGCGAAATGTTCACCGCCTGACTGGTGCCGTTACCGCCGTAGGAGCTGTCGAGGCCACCGCGCAGGCCGCCGGTGATGCGCGGGTAATAACCGGCGCGCGCGACGTTGATGCCCTCGCCCTGCTGGTAGAGGGTGCCGATCGCTTCAGCGATGCTCGGATGCCATTCCACCGCCAGGCGAACCGCCTGGGCCAGGCCCAGCTGGCTGCCGGCTATCGGCGCAGCCAGGTCGGTGTCATCGCGCTGAGCAGGACCAGGCACGGCTGCGGGCCGGGCGGTGGGGCGTGGATGAAGCCCGATGCGCGAGTCGGGGCGGGTTTCCAGACGGCTGGGGCTGATGACCCGCAGTTCGGGTTCGACGGTGTCTGCGGCCTGTGCCGACAGGGTGTACAGCGTTGTGCTACTCAAGGCCAGAACGGCCACCGAAAACTGTGCTGCCAAAAAGGTCCACTTCAAGCCAATCCTCCACTTCCTGTTGTCCATGACACGCCCGAGACAGGCGACGTGCGACTTCCTGCCGCAACGCCAGGCCCGAAGGCCTGACGTGGATTGCGAGTATCAGACGACACTGATACCGCTCTGCACCCACAGATGGTGCGATGGATCCTCCTGCGCAGTGTAGACGTTGTACTGCACGCCATTGTCGGTCTGGATGGCGCCCGGAGCCCAGGTCGCGCCGGTCATGTGCACGGTGTCGTGGCTGTCGCCCAGAATCAGCAGCTTGTCGGTGCTGGCGTCGGTGACCGACAGCAGATCGCTCAGGCTCAAGGTCAGGTTGACCTTGCTCGACTGGTTCAGGTCGATGACCTCGATGTTGTTGATGCGCGCGGCCAGATTGCTCAGGTCGATGTCGGCATCGCCGCCGTTCCACTTCAGGGTGTCGATCCCGGCACCCCCATCCACCGAGGCGAAAGCCTGGTCGTAGATGACCAAGGTGTCGTTGCCTTCATGCCCCTGCAGGGTCAGCGCACCGCCCTGGGCTCCATCGAGCACATCGTCGGCCGAAGTGCCCTGCTGGTCGTGCAGGTCGCTGCCGGCAGCGGCGACGTGGACGGCGCTGGCATCGTCGCTGTCGAACGACGCCAGGCGCGCGAAGCTGGTCGGCGCAGCCGCGTTGCTGAGGTTGATGGTCAGGGTCGCGGTATCGCTCGCCCCGGTCGGATGGTTGAGCTGGTAGGTGAACACGTCGCTCTGCCCCACCGCCGTGCCGCTCTGGTTCAAGGTCGGCGTGTAGGCGTAGCTGCCGTCGGCGTTGACCAGCAGCGCGCCGTGGGCACCGGCGATGCTCACCCCGTTCACCCCCGGCAGCACGAAGGCCCCGGCGCTCAGGACGCTGAGCGAGGTGTAGGGAGAGCCCACCACATCGGCGCCCACACCGGTCAGCAGGTTGCCCGTGGCAGTGGTCGCGCTGCCGACGACGAAGGTGTTGGTGGAAGTCGCTTCCTGGCGCACGCTCGCAGTGTAAGTCGATCCGACGCCCAGGCCGCCGTTGGTGATCGTCAGGCGGTAGGTACCCGCCGTCTGGTCCTCGACCCGCACTCCCAGGCCTGCGCTACCGACCGCGATCAGGTTGGCGCCCGAGTAGGAACCCACCTGCACGTAGCTGCCGTTAGCCTGCAACTTGGACAACACGAAGTTGACCGGCGACAACAGCGACAGGCCGCTGCCGGTGACGGACAAGGTCAGGTCGCTGGAGGTGTTGGGTGCCACATTGAAGGTAAATTCGCCGCGACCGCCTAGCGTACCGCTGGTGTAGCTACCTAAGGTAGCCGTGTTGTCAGTGAACTGGCCAACCAGACTCAAAGCGCTCGTTGCGGTGTCGTTGACGGCATCCACCAGCGTGGCGTTGGCGGCCAGGTCATCGGGGTTCCACACCTCGGTGACGTTGGCGCTGTCGATGCGCACATACAAGTGAGCACTGGAGCTCAGGCCGTTGGGATGCACCAACTGGTACTGGAAGTCCTCGACCTTGCCCACGCTGGCGACAGCCCCGCTCGGGTTGTAGGTGTACTTGCCGGTGGCATCGATGGTCAGTTGACCGTACAGCCCCTGCACCACGGTGCCTGCACCGGCGCTCACGTAGATACCGTTCTTGAGCACCTGCAGCACCGCACCGTTGTCCGGCCCGGTGCGGTCGGCCAGGCCGTTCACGCCGGGATCGGTGACGACGTTACCGTTGAGCGCGGTGGGCGTGCCGGTGAACTGGGTCAGGCTGGTGGTGGAGAACTGGATCTGGGTGGTCAGGCTGTCGAGCAGCGACACCAGGTTGCTGGCCACGGTCAGCCGGTAGTTGCCAGCTTGCAGCGGGCTGATGTCGGCCTGGACCTGGTTGGTGCCCAGTCCAATCAGGTTGAGCAACTGCGGATTGGTGACGCTGTTGGCCAAGGTAACCCAATTGCCTGCAGCGTTCTGCACCTCCAAGGCGAAGGCCGAAGCAGGCAACACACCGAGCGCCGCATTGTTGGTCACTGTGATCAACGGATCGGTCACGGTACCGGAGGCGACAGTAAAGCCGAAGGCTTTGACTTGGCCCAGCAGCAGGCTGACGCTGGTGTTGGTGTAAGTGCTGTCCACCGTCACCGGGGTGATGTTGACGGTTGCCGTCGCCAGGTTGCTGGAAGCGATCACCGGTTCGTTGACGTCGATGTCCGGAGCCACCACCGCTGCACCGGCGCTGACGTTGCCGCGTGCATCGGTCAGGGTGACGCTCAGGCGTTCGCCGTTGATCTGCGCGGCGTTCAAGGCCACGGTGAACGTACCGTCGGTGCCGACGGTGACAGGCGCGACATTGAGCACGACGCCGTTGGCGGCTTTGACGCTGACAGTGGCGCCGAGCTCGCCGGTGCCGCTCAAGGTCAGGCCATTGCCAGCCACGGCCAGCCCGCTGGCCACGTTCGGCGGGGTCAGGTCCGGCGCTGTGGTGGTGGTCGCGGGTGAAACGTTGGCTGCAGCGTCGGCCTGAGTGACGGTCAGGACCTGGCTGTTGATCTGCGCGGCATTGAGCGTAACGCTGTAGGTGCCGTTGGCAGCGACCACGGCAGTACCCAGGACGCTGGCGCCGCTGCGCACGCTGACCGTGGCACCCGCCTCGCCTGTGCCCGAAACCACGGTGCCGCTGGCACTGATGGTCGCGGTGGGCGCAGCCGGAGGTGTGGTATCGGCCACACCCAGTTGACCCGCAGCGGACACGTTGCCAGCCGCGTCGGTCAGCGTCACCCGCAAAGCGCCGCCGTTGAGCTGCGGCGATGCCAGGGTCACGCTGAACAGGCCCAGGCCATTCACCGGCCCCTCGGCCAGCAAGGCATTGTTGGCGCCGTAGACTTTTACGGTGCTGTTGGCCTCACCCACACCCGTGAGGCTGACGCCACCGACCAGCACCAGTGCGGTCGGTGCATTCGGCGCGGTTGCGTCGCGGGCCGTCAGCGCAGTGACCGGCGATGTCAGCCCGGCGGCGTCGGTCTGCACTACAGTCAATTGCTGACCATTGAGCTGCGCGGCGCTGAGGTTGACGCTGAAATTACCGCTGGCGTCGACCACGGCAGTGCCCAGAGCCACGCCACCGACGCTGACGGTCACCCGCGCGCCCGCCTCGCCCTGCCCGGTCACGGTGCTGCCAATGGTCGCCAGGGCCACATTGACCAAGGCAGCAGGAGGCGTGGTGTCGAGCGTCAGGAACGGCGTTGCCACCGACACATTGCCCGCCGCGTCGGTCAGCTTGACGCTGAGCAACTGCCCATTGAGTTGCGGGCTGCTCAACGTCACCGCGAAGGTGCCGTTGGGCAGTACGGTAGTGTTGCCGATGGCCACGCCCACTGCGTTGTAGACCGTAGCGATGGCACCTGCTTCACCGGTGCCGCTGAGGGTCAGCCCGGCATTGCCCAGGCCGGTCACTACCGGCGCGACGGGCGCGATGATGTCCGGCGCGGCGACCGTCACAGCTGTGGAGACGTTTTGCGCCGCATCGACCTGAACCGCCGTGAGTACGCCACCGTTCGCCTGTGCCACCGGCAGCAGCACGGCGAAGGTGCCGTTCGCGCCAACCAACCCGGTTCCGACCACCACGCCGGCGCCATTGCTGACCCGCACGGTAGCGCCCACCTCGCCGCGACCGGTGACCACGGTACCGGTACCGTTGACGTTCAGTTCGGTGATCGGGACCGGCGCGGTGCTGTCCACGGCAGTGAAGAAGGTCGCCACCGACGTCAGCGCGCCTTTGGTCGCGTGCAGTTCCAGCACCTGGCCGTTGGCTTGCGGCGGGTTCAGGGTCACGGTGAAGGTGGTACCCGTGGCGATCGCGCTGCCCAATACGGTTCCACCGGCGTTGCGCACGATCACCGTGGTGCCGGCCTCGGTGGTGCCGGTGAGGGTCACACCATTGCTGGTGATGGCGCTTGCCAGCGGAGCCGCGGGTGGCAGCTCCAGGGGAATGTTCAACGCAGCGCCCGCCGACGGATTGCCTGCCGCATCGGTCTGGATGACCGTGAGCAATTGCCCGCCCAGCGCAGCCGGCACCAGCGGCACCTGGAAGTTGCCGTTGGCATCGACTACAGCGGTGCCCAACACGACAGGCGTCTGGCCAACCACCAGCCCGACACTGACGGTCGCCCCGGCCTCGCCCTTGCCGGTCAACAGGGTACCATCGGCATTCACCACCAGTTGCGTGGCCAGGCTTGGCGGGGTGATATCAGGGACGCTCAAGCGTGCCAGTGCCGACTTGTTGCCAGCGGCATCCTGGGCATACACCTCCAGGGTCCCGCCGTTGAGTTGGGCCAAGCTCAGCGGCACGCTGAAGGTGCCGTTGGTGCCGACCAGGACATTGCCCAGCGACGCACCCTGCGCGTTGGTCACGAACACCCGCGCACCGGCTTCGGCCGTGCCGTTGAACACCAGCCCGTCGACGCTCAGGCCCAGGCCGGTCGGCAGCGCCGGCGGCGTGAGGTCCGGGGCATTGACGGTGACGCCTGTGGAGACATTTCCCGCAGCGTCGCGCTGAACCAGCAGCAAGGCCTCGAAGTTGGTCTGCGGCGTGCTCAGGGTCACGCTGAACGTACCGTCGGCGGCCACGACTGCCGTGCCCAGCGATGCGTTGAGCGGGCCGGTGACGCTGACTGTCGCGCCGGCCTCGCCACGCCCGGTGACGATTCGACCGTCGGCGCTGACCGCCGCCAGCGTCAGGGCCACAGGCGCGGTGACGTCGGGTACCGAGAAGTTGAATGGCAACGAGACGTTGCCGGCCACGTCGGCCTGGGTCACGACCAGCAACTGGCCATTGAGTTGAGGGGTGGCCAAGTTGACCGTAAAGAGACCGTCGGCATCGGCCGTCGCTGCGCCGATCTGCACGCCCAGCACGTTCTTGACCACGATGCGAGCCAGGGCTTCACCGCTGCCGATGAGTTGCAGACCGTTGCTCGACACCGTCAGGTTGACCAAG
Organism: Pseudomonas sp. PS01301; assembly: GCF_029960215.1. Lineage (NCBI taxonomy): Bacteria > Pseudomonadati > Pseudomonadota > Gammaproteobacteria > Pseudomonadales > Pseudomonadaceae > Pseudomonas > Pseudomonas sp. PS01301. The sequence goes on from NZ_JASCPM010000009.1 coordinate 57,076, forward strand.
GCGCTCGGGGCCTGGAGGTCGCTGGCGGTGACGGTGACCGCCACCGAGGCATTGCCTGCGGCATCGACCTGGCGGACGCTGAGCACCTCGCCATTGATCTGCGGCACGCTCAGGGTGACGCTGTAAGTGCCGTCGGCGCTGACCGTACCGGTGCCCACCGAGACGGTGAGGTTGTTGCGCACGACTATCTGCGCGCCGGCCTCCCCTGTACCTGTGATCAAGGTGCCATTGGCGTTCAGCGCCAGAATGGTCGGTGCCGCTGGTGGTGTCACATCAGGGGCGGTCAGACTGCCCGGCCCCGACACATTGCCGGCCGCGTCGGTCAGGGTCACCACCAGCGACTGACCGTTTTGCTGCGCTGGCAAGGTGACCTGGAAAGTACCATCAGCACCCACCGTGGTCGCCGCGCCCAGCGTTGCGCCTGCCGCATTCTTGACGATGACAGTGGCGTTGGCTTCGCCCAGCCCGCTGAGCACGGTGCCACTGCCATTGAGCGCCAGTTGCGTGGGGGCTGACGGAGGCGTCAGGTCAGGCGCGAAGATCGGCGTGCTCGCGCCGACGTTGCCGGACAGGTCCGTCTGCGCGACGGTCAGCGGTTGGTTGTTGATCTGCGCTGGCGACAAGGTCACCACGAAGCTGTTGTCGCCCGCCACCTGCGCGGTGCCCAGTACCACGCCCGCGGCATCCTTGACCGTCACGGTCGCCCCAGCCTCGCCACGCCCGGTCACGGTCGCCCCAGTGGTGAGGTTGATCGCCACCTGGGTCAGCGGATCGGGTGCAGTGGTGTCTGGCGAGTTGATCGTCGCGATTGGCGAGACGTTGCCCGCTGCGTCGACCTGCACCAGGTTCAGCGGCTCGCCAGTGGTGACGGCCGGCGTCAGGATGATGTTGAAATTACCTGCCGCCGACACCGTGCCACTGCCCAGTTCGGTCCCGTCCAGGCGTGTCACGGTGACGACAGCCCCCGGTTCACCCTTGCCGTTCAGCACGCTGGTCAAAGCGCCGTCGTTGCTGATGGTGATGTTGGTCAAGGCCACCGGCGCGGTGGTGTCGCCGGCCAGCACGGCGCCTGGCACCGACACGTTGCCCGCAGCATCGGTCAGGGTCACGCCCAGCGCCTGGCCATTGACCTGCGCCTGGCTCAATACAACCTGGAAACTACCATCGAGCAGCACTGTGCCCGTACCCAACACGATGTTCTGAGCGTTGCTGACCGTGACCTGCGCACCTGGCTCCCCGCTGCCGGTGAGTACCAGACCTTGGTTGATCACAGCCAGATCGACAGGCGCCGACGGTGGCGTACGGTCGCCGGCCAGGGTGACGAGCGCCGCCGAGGTGTTGCCGGCCGTGTCGGTCTGCACCACGCTCAAGGCTTGGCCATTGAGCTGCGGCGTGGTCAGGTTGGCGGTAAAAATTCCGGTCACGGCCACAACGGCGGTGCCCAGAATGACATTGCCGGGGCCAGTGACGACCACGGTGGCGCCGGCTTCGCCACGACCGGTCAACAGCGTGCCGTCAAGGCTGACCGACAGCTCGGCGAGGTTGGTCGGCGCCGTCACATCCGGCGCTACCAATTGCGCGGGCAGCGAGGTCAGCGCGCCGTCGGCGGCAGTGACCTGAAGGATCTCGCCATTGAGCTGCGCGGTGGCAAGCTGGACCTGGAAAGCCCCGTTGCCATCGACGGTCGCCGTACCCAGCACGGTGCCTTGCAGGTTGCGCACGGTGATCAGGTTGCCGATGTCACCCTGGCCAACCACCTGCAGACCGTCGGTGCTGAGCACCAGCGCCGTCGGCACATCAGGACCGTTGATGTCGGGCGTGGTGACGGTGGCGATGGCTGAAACGTTGCCGGTCTGGTCGGCCTGGGTAACGCTGAGCAGGGTGCGGTCTACGGAGACCGGATCGAGGGTGACCGTGAAGTTGCCATTGGCATCGACCGTGGCCGTGCCTACGGACAGACCGCCCGCCCCCAGCACCGTGACTCGGGCACCGACCTCGCCCTTGCCGGTCAACAGTGTCCCATCGGCGCTGACCACCAGGTTGGTAACCGGATCGGGCACCGTGATGTCGGGTGCGACCACAATGGTTGTCGAGGACACATTGCCGGCCGCATCGGTGGAGGTGACCAGCAGCGTCTGCCCATTGTTCTGCGCTGCATCGAGCACGACCTGGTAGGTGCCGTCGGAGGCGACCGTGGCGGTCCCCAGGACATTGCCTTGAGCATCGCTGACGATCACCGTGACCACGCTGCCCGGTTCCGCCGTACCTACCACGGCGCCGCCGTCGAGCTCCACGGTGGCGCTCGGCGCCACGGGCGGTGTGCTGTCCACCGCAGGCACCAGCGCCGTCGGCGAAACGTTGCCCGCCGCGTCGACTTGCGACACCGCAAGATTGCCGCCGCTCAGTTGCCTCGCAGTGAACGGCACAGTGAAGGTGCCGGTGACACCGATGACCACGTTGCCCAGTACATCACCATTGGGTGCAATGACCGTAACCGTCGCGCCCACTTCACCGCGACCGGTCAATTGGGTGCCATCTGCACTGGCCACCAGATCGGTCAGCGCCTCCGGCGCGGTCACATCGAGCGCCTGGAATGGCGCAGGTACCGAGACCTGCGCACCCAGGCTGGCAACCACTTCAAGCCGTTCGCCGTTGAGTTGCGCGGCCGACAGCAAGATCGTGAACGCACCGTTGGCGTCGGCCACGGCCGTGCCCAGCACCACACCAGTGGCACTGCGCACGGTCACGGTGTTGCCGGCGTCGGCCTGGCCGCTCAGTTGCAGGCCATCGGTAGTGAGCACCAAGGCGCTCGGTTGATCCGGCCCAGTACCGTCCGGTGCAGTGATGTTCAGTGCAATCGACGGATTACCGGCAGCATCTTGCTGCACCACCGAGAGCACGGCGCCAGGAACGACGGGGGTAGTCAGGGTGACGATGAAGCTGCCGCTGGCACCGACCAGGCCGGTACCGATGGGGTTCCCGCCAGCATCGCGCACGGTCACTTGAGCACCTGGCTCGCCGCGCCCGGCCAGCAGGTCGCCGTCGGGGCTGATGACCAGACCGGTCACCTGCGCCGGTGGCGTGATGTCCGGCGCAAACAGCGTGGTGGTCGCCGATACATTGCCTGCCGCATCGGTCGAGGTCACCAGCAAGGTCTGGCCGTTGGCCTGGGCTTCAAGCAGATCGATCTGATAGCTGCCATCGGGCGCCACGATTGTGGTGCCGAGTACGTTGCCCTGGGCATCGCTGACGATGACCCTGACCACGGTACCCGCCTCGGCAGTGCCGCTGACCGCCGTGCCGCCAGCATTGAGAATCGCTACCGGAGCATCGGGCAGCGTGCTGTCGCGAGCAGTGACGGTGGCTGCAGCCGACGGGTTGTTGCTACCGTCGACCTGCACGGCCGTGAGCACCTCGCCGTTGGTTTGCGCGTCGTCGAGCGTCACACTGAATGCGCCGGTGACGCCCACCGTCGTCGTGCCCAGTACGGCGTTGTCAGGGCCGCGAATGGTCACGGTGGCTCCTGCTTCGCCGCGCCCGCTGACCTGGGTGCCGTCGAGGCTGACCTGCAGGTTGGTGATGAGACCGGGAGGCGTGATGTCGGCCACGGTGATCAGTGCTGGCAACGACACCAGGGCGCCGCTGGTGGCGACGACTTCCAGCGTCTCGCCGTTGGTTTGCGCCGCGCTCAGTGCAACCAAGAAGTTGCCGTTGGCGTCGACCACAGTCGTGCCCAGGACTACGCCGGTCGCGCTGCGTACAGTGATGGTGTTGCCCACATCGCCCTGCCCGCTCAGGCTCAAGCCGTTGCCGCTCAGGAGCAGTGCAGTGGGTTGATCAGGACCGTTCACGTCCGGCGCCACGACGGTGGCCGCCGTCGAAACGTTGGTGGCCGCATCGATCAAGGTGACGTTGAGCACCTCGTTTTCGGTGGCAGGGCGATTGAGCGTGATACTGAAGGTGCCATTCGCACCCACCCGACCGATGCCGAGCAGATCGCCATTGGCAGCGCGCACGTTGACGGTAGCGCCTATTTCGCCCTGGCCTGCCACGGTCAGGCCATCGAGGCCGACCACCAGCGCGGTCGGTGCGTCCGGAGCGGTGAGGTCGGCGGCGATCACCGTGACACTGGTCGAGGTGTTGCCGGCGGCATCGGTAGAAGTGACCAGCAGTGTCTGGCCGTTGGTCTGCGGGAATGCCAGGTCGACCTGGAAGGTGCCGTTGGCGGCCACGATAGCGCTGCCCAGCACATTGCCCTGGGCGTCGCTGACCACCACCGATACCACGGTGCCGGGCTCTGCCTGGCCAATGACCGCACCGCCTTGGGGACTGAGCACGACATTGGTCGGTGCGGGCGGCGCTTGCAAGTCCGGGGCATTCAGGGTGACGTTAGCGGAGAAGTTGCCTGCCCCATCGACCTGAGTGACGGTCAGTTGCTGCAGGTTCACCTGCGCAGTGTTCAACGTGATCGAGAATTGACCGCTGGCGTCGACCTGGGCGCGGCCCAGTTCGGTATTCCCTACCAGTACGCGAACCAGCGCACCAGCCTCGCCACGCCCGGTGACCACTACACCATCGCCGCTGATGAGCACAGCGCTGAGGGCCGTGGGCGGTGTGATGTCCGGCGCGGTGAGCGCCACGGGTACCGAAGCATTGCCGGCCGCATCGGTCTGCAGCACGTCCAGAAGCTGGCCGTTGGCCTGCGCCGGGTCGAGCGCCACGCTGAAGGTCCCGTTGGCGGCAACCAGGGCCGAGGCGAGCACGGTACCGCTGACGGTGGTAACCGTAACGGTCGCACCCGTCTCGCCACGCCCGCTGATCATGGTGCCGTCGGCGTTGATGACCGGGGTGATCACGGCCACCGGCGCCAGGGTATCGCGGCCGATCACGCTGCCCGCCAGGGAGACGTTGCCTGCAGCATCGCTCAGCGTGACCCGCAACGCACTGCCGTCGATCTGCGGGGTGTCCAGGGTAATCTGGAAACTGCCGTTGGCGCCCACGATGCCTGCGCCGACCTGGGCGCCCACGGCATTGCGTACCACTATGTTGGCGCCTGCCTCGCCGGTGCCGGTCAAGACCGTACCGACATCGTTGAGCACCAGGGCGACCGGCGCTTCGGGCGCCGTAAGGTCCGGTGCGGTCACGGCCACACCCGGCGACAGATTGCCGGCCGTATCGGCCTGGGTCACGTTGAGCACCTGCAGGTTGGTCTGGGCTGGCGTCAAGGCGATCGTGAACGTGCCATCCGCTGCCACCGTCGCGGTGCCCACCGACTGGTTCAGCGCATCGCGCACCGTCACTTGCGCACCCGCCTCGCCCGTGCCGGTGATCAAGGCACCATTGGCGCTGATCTGCACATTGGCCAGGGTATCGGGCGCGGTGGTGTCAGCGGCCGCGAAGGGTACTGCAATCGACACGCGGCCGATCGCGTCACTGGCTTGCACGCTGAGCACTTCGCCGTTGCGTTGCGGGGTATCGAGCAGAATACTGAACGCACCTGACCCATCGACCGTGCCAGTGCCCAGCAGCACGCCGGTCGTGCTGGTGACACGAATGATCGCACCGGCCGAACCGGTGCCGGTGAGAATGGCGCCCTCCAGCGTCAGCAGCAGATTGGCCGGCGCGCTCGGGGCGCCGCCATCCGGACCGTTGACCTGGGCCGGCAACGACGGATTGCCCGCCGCATCGGTTTCGATCACGGTCAGCACGTCGCCCAGCGTGGCCGGCCGGTTCAAGGTAATCAGGAAGGTACCGCCCGCGTTCACCGTGCCGGTGCCGAGCAGATCGCCATTGGCGGCGGTGACACGCACCGTGGCATTGGCCTCGCCCGAACCGCCGAGCACGTTGCCGTCGGCGCTGACCACCAGATTGCTGACCGCGACCGGTGGCGTGATGTCGGCAGCCACCAGGGTGCCTGGCAGCGAGGTATTGCCCGCACCGTCAGTGGCTGTGACCCGCAGTGTCTGGCCATTGGCTTGGGCCGGCGCCAGCGTGATGGCGAAGGTACCGTCAGTGCCGGCCACACCTGTGCCGAGCACTTGGCCCTGCGCGCCGGTAATGCTGACGGTGGCGCCCGCTTCGGTGACACCGGAAAACAGCGTACCCGCCCGGCTCAACGACAACTCGGTCGGCGCGGCAGGCGCGGTGATGTCGGCGGCCTGCAGGGTAAACGTGGGTGAAGCATTGCTGGCGGCATCGACCTGCACCAGCGACAACGTCTGGCCATTGATTTGCGGACTGCTGAGGATGACGTTGAAACTGCCATCGGCGGCCACTAAGGCGCTGCCCAGGGGCACGCCAGCAGCGCTGCGTACCGTCACGTTGGCACCGGCTTCACCGGTACCGGTCACCACCCGTCCATCGCTGCTCAACGCAACGTTGATCAGCACGGTCGGTGGCGTGGTGTCCGCTGCGGTCACGGGTGTGGAAGGTGAAGTATTACCGGCCGTATCGCTCTGCGTGACGGCCAACAACTGCCCGGCGACCTGTGGCGTGTCCAGGGTAATCTGGAAGCGACCATTGGCGCCTACCACCCCGCTGCCGACAACGTCACCGTTGGCATTCCTGACCTGCACGCTCGCGCCCGGCTCACCAATACCACTGAGCAACAACCCGCTGCTGTCGAGTACCAGCGCAGCGGGCGCCAGGGGAATCGAGGTGTCGCCGGCCTGCACGTTGACGACCGGCGATTCATTGCCCGCCAGATCGCGCTGCAACAGGGTCAGGGTCTGGCCGTTGTTCTGTGCCTGGTTGAGGTTGACGCTGAACACGCCATTGCCATCGACCACGCCGCTGCCCAGTACCACGCCATTGCTGGCGAACACGGTGACTGTCGCACCGGCTTCACCGCGCCCGGTGACGACCAGGCCATCAGCGCTTACCAGTGGCTGCAGCACCCCTGCAGGCGCCGTCAGGTCTGGCGCGGTCACGGTGGACGGCGTCGAGCTGTTGCCGGCCGCATCGACCTGGTTCACTTGCAAGCGTTGCGCGTCGATCTGCGGCGGCGTCAAGGTCACGCTGAACTGGCCAGTGACGCCAACGGTGGCGGTGGCAATCGCCACACCGACCGGGTTGAGCACGGTCACCGTGGCACCGGCTTCGCCGCGCCCGGTGATCAGGCTGCCGTCGTTGCTGATGACCACGTTGGTCAACGCCGGCGCGGTGCTGTCCACGGCCGTGACTTGGCCAGGCAGCGAGTTGAAACCACCGGTGCTGGCAACCACATCCAGCAACTCGCCATTGGTCTGCGCAGCACTCAAAGTCAGTTGGAACGTACCATCGGCATTGACCGTGGTGGTGCCGAGCACGCCATTGGGGCCGCGTACGGTTATGGTATTGCCCGCATCGGCGAGACCGCTCAGGCGCAGGCCATCGGCGCTGAGCACCAGCGCGGTCGGTTGATCGGGTCCGTTGGCGTCGGGCACGGTCACCGTGGCCGGCAACGAAGCATTGCCAACACCATCGGTGAGAATCACGCTCAATACGGCGTTCTGCGCTACCGGCGTCACGTTGACCAGGAAGCTTCCGTTCGGCCCGACGGTACCGGTGCCGATCTGCGTGCCCTGGGCATCGAACACCGTGACCGTGGCACCCACTTCGCCTTTACCGGCCAACAGCGTACCGCCCGGGTTGACCGCAAGGTCGGTGGCCTGGGTGGGCGCCGTGAGGTCGGCGGCAATCACCGTGATGGATGTAGACACATTGCCAGCGGCATCGGTGGACGTCACCAGCAGGGTCTGGCCGTTGGTTTGCGGCGTGGTCAGGTTGACTTGGAAAGTGCCGTTGGCGGCCACGGTTGCACTGCCCAGGATATTACCCTGGGCGTCGCTGACCACCACCGACACCACCGTGCCAGGCTCGGCCAGGCCGGTCATGGCCGAGCCTTGCGCGGTCAGCACGACATTGGTCGGCGCGTTCGGCGCCTGCAGGTCGGGCGCGAGCAGGTTGACGTTGGGCGAGAAGTTGCCAGCGCCATCGGCCTGGGTCACGGTGAGCGACTGCAGATTGATCTGCGGCGTCGTCAGAGTGATCGAGAAGCGCCCATCGGTGCCGACCGTCGCCGTGCCCAGTTCGGCACCGGCGCTGGTCAAGACCCGCACCGTGGCACCCGCCTCACCCACCCCGCTGACCACCGCGCCGTTGGCACTGATGGCGACGTTGTTCAAGGCATTTGGCGCGGTGACGTCGGCGGCAATCAGTGCCACCGGCAACGACAGATTGCCGGCCGCGTCCGTCTGCTGCACATCGAGCAGCTCGCCATTGGCCTGCGCGGGCACCAGGTTGACCACGAAGCTGCCGGTCGCGCCGACCACGGCAGTGCCCAACACGGTGCCATCGGCTGCGGTCACGCTGACCGTCGCGCCCACCTCGCCCTTGCCGGTCAGCACCGTGCCCGCGACGTTGAGCTGCAGGCCGGTCACCACGCCGGGCGCGGTGACATCCGCCACTGGCAGAGCAGCGACGGGCGAAATGTTGCCGGCCGTGTCGGTCAAGGTCACCTGCAGGGTGGTGCCGGTCAACTGTGCCGGGCTCACGCTGATCTGGAACGTACCGTCGGCTGCGACGGTGCCGTTGCCGACAATCGCACCGGCCGCATCGCGCACCACGACCGTGGTCCCGGCTTCGCCCAGACCGTTCAGAATCGTGCCCTGAGCGTTCAGGCTCAAGCCCGAGGGCGCGGGCGGCGCCGTGAGGTCCGGCGCGGTCAGGCTGACCGCCGCAGACACATTGCCGCTGGGGTCGCTCTGGGTAGCCGTCAGCACCTGCCGGTCAATCAGGGCCGGAACGAAGGTGATACTGAACGTGCCATCGGTGGCGACCGTGCCGGTACCGAGCAGTCGGCCGTTGGCATCACGGACATTGACCGTGGCGCCGGCTTCACCGGCCCCGCTAAGCGTGCTGCCATTGGCGCTGAGCAGTACATTGTCCAGCGCCTGCGGCGGGGTATCGTCGAAGGCAGTGAGCAAGGTCGGTACCGACACGCGGATACCGTCGCTGGCTTGCACGCTCAGCAACTCGCCGTTGATCTGGGCGGGCGAGAGGGTCACGCTGAACTGCCCGGCGGCATTGGCGACGGCCGAGCCCAGCAACGCGCCCTGTGCATTGACCACGGTCACGGTGTTGCCGGCCAGCGCGGTGCCAGTCAACGTGGATCCGTCGAGGCTTATCACCAGGCTGCCTGGCGCGACCGGTTCGCTGCCGTCCGGGCCGTTGACGGTGACAGGAGTCGATGCATTGCCAGCCGCATCGGTCTCGATCACGTTCAACACGTCACTCTGCAGCGCGGCGCGGGTCAAGGTAATCAGGAAGATGCCATTGGCCCCCACGGTACCGGTGCCGATCAGATCGCCGTTGGCCGCACGTACCGCCACGCTGGCACCCGCTTCACCGGTGCCCGACAGCGTCAGGCCATCGGGACTGATCGCAAGGTTGCCGACCGGAACTGGCGCTGTGGTGTCTGCAGCGACCAGGGTACTGGCCGCCGAGCTGTTGCTGGCCGCGTCGGTGGCCACGGCCTTGAGGCTCTGGCCGTTGGTCTGCGGCGCGCTCAAAGTGATGCTGAACGTGCCGTTGGCGGCAACCGTGCCAGTGCCCAGCAGCGTGCCCTGGGCGTTGGTGATACGCACCGTGGCGCCGGCCTCGCCGGTACCGGTCAGCACCAGGCCGCTGGCGTCCAGCGCCAGCGTCGCCGGAGCGCCGGGTGGGGTGACATCGGCGGCGGTAACGAACGTGGTCGGCGACAGATTGCCACTTGGGTCGGCCTGGGCCACACCCAAGCGTTCGCCATTGACCTGCGCACTGGCAAGCTCGACGCTGAAGGTGCCGTCCGTGCGCACTACGGCGCTGCCGAGCACGGCGCCGTTAGCCGCGCGTACCGTGACCGTGGCGCCGCTTTCACCGGTGCCTGTCACGCTCAGCCCATCGCGGCTCAGGGCCACATTGGCCAAGGCGCCTGGCGCCGTGCTGTCGCCAGCGGTGATTGCCACCGGTACCGAGGTCTGCCCGGCGCCATCGGTCTGGGTAACTTCGAGCAATTGGCCGTTGGCCTGGGCCGGAACGAGGGTGACCTGGAAGGTGCCGTTGGCGCCGACCACGGCAGTGCCCAGCGCAACGCCATTGGCATCCACCACGCGCACGGTAGCGCCCGCCTCGCCTAGGCCGTTCAACACGGTGCCGCTGCCGTTGAGCTGCAGTGCGCTGGGCGCGGCAGGCGCATCGGTGTCAGGTGCCTGCGCGAGGGCGATCGGCGAGCGGTTGCCGGCGGCATCGCTCTGGCTCACGCTCAGGCTCTGGCCATTGGTCTGTGCCGTGTTCAAGGTGACGCTGAACAAACCGTCGCCGCCCACCGTCGCGGTTCCCAAAGCCACACCGTTGGGTGCCAGCACCGTGACCGTCGCGCCGACCTCGCCACGTCCGGTCAGGGTCAGGCCATCAGTGCTCACGGCCAACTGCGACAGCGCGGCAGGCGCGGTCAGGTCAGGCGCGATCAGATCGACAGCGTCAGCACTGTTGCCCGCTGCATCGGTCTGCGTGACTTGCAGCAACTGCGCATTGAGTTGCGGCGTGTTCAACGTCACGCTGAAGGTGCCATCGGTGGCCACCGTGGCCGTGCCGATCACGGCACCGTTGGCGCCACGTACAGTAACGGTGGCGCCGACTTCGCCGGTACCGGTCACAGTCGTACCGTTGGCGCTGATGGTCACGCCACCCACGGGGTCGGGCGCAGTCGAATCGAATGCGGTGATTTCGACCGGTACCGAGTCCTCGCCTCGCGCATCGGTGGCGACCACCGACAACACTTCGCCATTGGTCTGGGCCGGGTTGAGGGTAATGACGAAGGTGCCAGTGGCGCCGACGATGGCGGTGCCCAACAGGTTGCCTTGGGGGCCGAATACATTGACCGTGTTACCCACGCTGCCGGTACCGGTCAGCTGTACACCGTCACCGCTCAGGGCCAGATTGCCAGGCGTTTCGGGGCCGATGGCATCGGGCGCAACGACGGTCGCCGGTAGCGAGACATTGGTCGCCGCGTCGGCCTGCACGGCGGTGAGTACATCGCCTTCGACCACAGCGGGAGCCAGGCCCGTGCTGAAATTACCGTTGGCACCGACCGTAGCGGTGCCGACTATCGCGCCACTGGCGTTGGTGATGGTGACCGTGGCTCCGGGCTCACCGCGACCGGTCAGGGTCAGGCCATCGGCGCTGACCAGCAGGTTGGTGACCGCATTCGGCGCGGTCGTGTCCGGCGCCGTGAAGGGTACCGCAGGCGAGCTGTTGCCAGCGGCATCCACGGCACTCACCGTCAATGCCTGGCCGTTGGCCTGAGCCCCTGAAAGCGTGACCTGGAAGGTACCGTCAGCAGCGACCAGTGCCGTACCCAGCACCGTGCCCGCAGCGTTCTTGACCGTTACCGTAGTACCAGCCTCGCCGAGGCCCGAGAGCAGCGTACCGGTGGCGTCCAGCGCCAGGTTGCCAGGCGCCACGGGCGCTTCCAGGTCCGGCGCGGTCAGGCCGACAGTGGCCGACGCATTGCCGGCCGCGTCCTGTTGACCGACCAGCAGCGCCTGGCCGTTGCTCTGCGCCGGATCGAGGACGAGGCTGAAGGTGCCGTCGGCTGCAACCGGGCCGCTGGCCAGGACCACCCCGCCCGTGCCGGTGACGGTAATGGTGTCGCCGGGCTGGCCACGGCCGCTGACCAGAGTGCCGTCAGCACTGATGGTCACCTGGCTCAGCTCCACGCCAGCGGTAATATCGGGCGCCGTCGTTTGCACCGCGGCCGAAACGTTACCCGCCGCGTCGGTCTGGGTAACGCTGAGTACTTGCCCATCGGCCTGGGCCGGAGCCAGCGCCACGACGAAATTGCCGGCCTGGTCCACCGTAGCGGTGCCGATCACGTTGCCTTGCGCATCGCGCACGGTCACCGTGGCACCCGGCTCGCCGGTGCCGGTCAGGGTCGTCCCGTCGGCGCCAAAGCCAACGTTGCCGACGATGGCCGGAGCCGTGCTGTCGGCAGCCACGAACGGCACGGGCACCGAGTTTTCGTTATCGAAATCGGTGGCAATGAGGGTCAGGATCTCGCCATTGGTCTGAGCCTGGCCGAGGGTGATCGAGAACGTGCCGTCGGCATTGACCAGCGCACTGCCCAGCAACACGCCCTGGCTGGTGAAGACACGTACGGTGTCGCCGGCAGTACCAGTACCGGTCAGGGTCAGGCCGTCCTGGCTGAGGCTGAGGTTGTCCGGAGTGCCAGGGCCGATGTCATCGGGCACCAGCGCGCTGAGCGTGGAGGTAACGTTGCCGTTGTCATCGGTCTGCGTGGCGGTAATGGGCTCGTTGGGGGCCAGACGCAGCGCGAAGCGAATGAAGAACCGACCGAATGCGTTCACCTGCGCGCTGCCGACCACATCCCCGGCCGCGTTGGTGATGGTTACGGTATCGCCCGCCTGGCCACGGCCGCCGCAGGAGAACCCGTCGGCGCTGATGACGAACTCGGAAATAGGTTCGGAAACCGTCAGGTCCGGCACCTGCAACTGGCCGGGTAGCGACGCATTGCCCGCCGCGTCGGTGGCCACCACGCTGAGGGTTTGGCCGTCGACCTGAGGGGTATTCAAGGTGATCTGGAAACTCCCGCTGGCATTGGCCGTGCCCGAGCCGAGCAGAGTGCCCGCCGCGTCGCGCACCACCACCGTGGCACCGGCTTCGGCGCGTCCGCTGAACACCAGGCCTGTGCCATCGATGCTCAGGCCGGTAGGTGCTGCAGGCGCTTCGATGTCCGGCGCGACGACGTTGCCGGGCGCCGAGACATTGCCCGAGGCGTCGGTCAGGGTCACCTCCAGACCCTGACCGTTGGCCTGGGCGGGATTGAGGTCCACGCGGAAATTGCCATTGGCGTCCACGGTCCCGGTGGCGATGAGGTTACCGACAGCATCGGTGACGTTGACAACAGTGCCTGCTTCACCACGGCCGACCATTACACCGCCGTTGGCACTGACCGCGAGGCCCGTCGGCACCGCCGGAGCGGTGGTGTCGGGTGTTGGATCAGGGGTCGGATCAGGCGTGGGGTCAGGCGTAGGATCGGGTGTTGGATCAGGCGTAGGGTCTGGTGTCGGATCAGGGGCGGTGTCAGGTGTCAGATCGGGTGCGACCAGGCTGGCGGCCGGCGATAGGTTGCCCGCTGCATCGGTCTGTGTTGCGCTCAACGCTTCACCGTTGACCTGCGGCGGGTTCAGGACCAGGCTGAACGACCCATCGGCCGCCACCACCGCCGAACCCAGCACCACGCCCGAAGCATTGATCACGGTGACCGTGGCACCAGGCTCACCGGTACCGGTCAAGGTGGAGCCGTCCGCGGTCAGCGCCAGCCCGGCGGGCGCTGCGGGCGCCGTGGTATCGGGTGCGGTGATCACCACTGTATCTGAGCTGTTGCCTGAACCGTCGGTGATGACGACTTGCAACGGCTCGCCATTGGTCTGAGGCGCAGGAAACGCCACCTGGAAGTTGCCATCGGCATCCACCGTACCGCTGCCCACGACGTTGCCCTCAGCATCGCGAACGACTACGGATGCATTGCTTTCGCCGCGGCCTGAAACACCACTGCCATCGGCCGCGAAAATGAGCCCGGTGGGCGCGCCGGGCGCCGTGGTATCGGTCGGTGGCACCGGAGTGACAGGTGATGCCGCGCCGCCACCGCCGCCTCCACCACCGCCGCCCGATACCGCAGCACCCGCGGCACCTACGCCCGCCAGACCGAACGCGGCCAGCATCCAGCCAGGCGTGGAACCGCTGGCGGCCGCGCCGGCCAAGAGCAATTCATCGGCGGTCGAGGCTTCCGAAAAGGTAAAGCCGGTGAAGGGCTCGCCGTAGTTGGCCTGCCAGAGAAAACCATCCTGGCCTTCGAACACCAACTCGCTCTGCTGACCCGCCGCATCGACCTTGAAAAAGTCGCCGATGGTGACTTGTTCGCCAGATTTGAGGGTGACGATCAGGTTGTTGCCGGAACGCGCAGTGGAAGCGACATCGCTGGGGTCCACTGGCAGTTTGACCAGGCTGGTATCCAACAGCTTTATATTGCCCCACGCCATTTCCGAGGTGCTTTGCGCCGACTTCGCAGCAACAACGATACTGTCCATATTTGCTCCTAGCAGATTCTTGCAGTGCACCAGAGGGCACCGCACACGCAACTTCACCTGCACGCGGCGATTGCCAGCGCCAGTGATTCAAGGTGTATTCCAATAAATATCCCGAACGGGAAGTCGCTAGACGAAACGATTCATCCGTAGCAATCCCGCTGCATGATGAATAATTGACATGATTCCATGGCGAGACCACCTTAAACTTCTAACTGCCTGTCCTAGGTCGACTTTTCTGAAAACCTTATATGGTGTCGACGTTATGGCTCTGCGCCATATAAGCAATAGGCTAGTACGTCAAGGCGCTCAGGGGCTGACGATTTATAACAATTTCACGATATCAGACCGCTATCACCCAACATCGTTAATCCGGAAAAAAACAGCACAGCATTAGTTTGTGCAAAAAATAAAAAGACCTCTCCGACTTCGCCTCTGCCCAGCATTGACCCCGACTTCAAGTTGCACGAACCATCCCTTAACCGGCCTGTCATCGATTCAGCGACATCGCACCTCATTGCGAAAAGCATGAAAGAAGTTCGTGCGCTAGTTGCGGGATGGCCCACTGCTCGGTGTACAGTGGCGGTACAAGAACTCAGGTACAGGAACACGACCGTGACCCGCCCCTCCCCGCAGATCAGTGCCGACTTCGACAGCGGCAACATCGAAGTCATCGACGCACGCGATCCGCTCGACGTGCACCTGGCGATTCGCCCGGACCGTCAGAGCGCGCACTTCCAGTGGTTTCACTTCAAGGCCACAGCGCTGCAGGTTGGCCAACGCTACGAATTCAGGTTGCAGAACGCCGCCCAGTCTTCCTATGGTCACGCCTGGCACGGCTACCATGCCGTAGCCTCCAGCGATCAGAAGCACTGGTTCCGCGTCCCCAGCACGTTCGATGGCCAGGCCCTGCGCTTCGGCCTCGAAGCGCAGAACAGCGACATGTGGTTTGCCTATTTCGAACCTTATAGCCGCGAGCGTCACGACGCCCTGATCGATCGCGCGGTGATGGAGGCCGGTTTGCAGCTGCTTGCCGTGGGCCAAAGCTGCGAGGGGCGGGAAATACCGTTGCTGCGCAAGGGCGATGGTGCGCTGGGCAAGCGTCGGCTGTGGCTGATCGCCCAGCAGCATCCGGGCGAGCACATGGCCCAGTGGTTCATGGAAGGCGTGATCGATCGCCTGCAGGCTAATGATGCCGAGGTCCAGGCGCTGCTGGAGAAGGCCGACGTGTACCTGGTCCCGAACATGAATCCCGATGGCGCCGTGCACGGTCATCTGCGCACCAACGCCCGCGGTCGCGACCTGAACCGCGCCTGGCAGGATTCAAGCGCCGAATACACGCCCGAAGTGTTCTTCGTTCAGCAGCAAATGGACAAGCATGGCGTCGACCTGTTCATCGACGCCCACGGTGACGAAGAAATCCCCTACGTGTTCACCGCCGCCTGCGAAGGCAACCCTGGCTATACCCCACGCATCGCCCAACTGGAACAGACCTTCCGCGACCTGTTGTGCGCCCGTACCCCTGACTTCCAGGCAGTGCACGGCTACACCCGCGACAAGCCGGGCGAGGCCAACATGACCCTGGCCTGCAACAGCGTCGGCGAGCGATTCGACTGCCTGTCGTTGACCCTGGAGATGCCGTTCAAGGATCACGACGACGCACCGGACAGTCATACCGGCTGGAACGGCCAGCGCTCCGCGCGACTGGGCGGCGATGTGCTGAGTGTGCTTGCGCAAATGGTCTCCGGTCTGCGTTGACCCACGGTTCGTCATGGAGCACCCCGATTGACCGCATTACCGTCGCTGCACGCCCTGTACAAACGCCTGTTCAAACCCGAGCCGAAGGCTGAAACCGGCGACGCCGCTGTGGCGTTGCAGACTTGGTTCGACGAGCGGGCCAGGCAATCGGGCTACACCCTCGGTGCCGATCAAACGCGGGTCATCGCCAGCATGGCCGAGCGCATGCCTGCCTTGCTGCAGAGCACGGCAGTGCGCAGTCTGTACCTGCATGGCGCCGTGGGGCGCGGCAAGAGCTGGCTGCTCGATGGCTTGTTCAGGGCGGCTCCTTTGGAAGAAAAACGCCGCCTGCACTTCCACGATTTTTTCGCCCAGTTGCATCAGGGTATGTTCCGCCATCGGCAGGCCGTCGACCCACTGGCTAGCACCCTGGATGAGCTGCTGGAGAACTGCCGTCTGCTGTGTTTCGACGAATTCCATGTGCACGACATCGGCGACGCCATGCTCATCACGCGGCTGTTCAAGGCCCTCTTCGAGCGTGGCATCCTGCTGGTCGTGACCTCCAACTATCCACCCGAAGGCCTGCTGCCCAACCCCCTCTATCACCAGCGTTTCCTGCCCGTTATCGAACTGATCAACGCCCGGATGGATGTACTGGAAGTCGGCGGCGCCACCGATTACCGCAGCCTGTCCCAAGACCGACCGCAACAACGCTTCACCCGCGGCCACTATGTATGGCCCGGAACCCCGGCGCAGCGGGCGCGGCTGCAACTGCCGCCAGCGGATCTGGAGCCGGTGCCGCTGGACGTCGGCAACCGCCAGCTACGCGCGCGCCTGATCGACGACGACCGTGTCCATTTCAATTTCGCCGACCTCTGTGAAGAACCCACGGCGGTCATCGACTACCTGGCGTTGTGCAAACGTTTCGAGCGGTGGAGCATCGACCATCTGCCGCTACTGGACGAGTGTTCGACCGCTGTGCAGCAACGCTTCATCAACCTCATCGACGTGCTGTACGACCAGGACAAGACCTTGATACTGGTCGGCGAACGCCCGCTGGCCGAGAGCCTGGCGGGTTCGGTCATCGACCTGATGCGCACACGCAGCCGACTGGGTCAGTTGATCCTGCTCGATGAACAACTGCCCCGATAACGGCTCGGCTAACGCGCAGCGAGTACCTGGGCGATCTCCTCCAGTATCGCCGGGTCGTCGATGGTCGAGGGGGCGACGAACACTTCCTGCGCGGCAATCTTGCGCAGCACCGCACGCAGGATCTTGCCAGAGCGCGTCTTGGGCAGGCGCTTGACCACCAGCACCCGTTGCAAACACGCCAGCGCGCCAATGGATTCACGTACCTGCGCTACCAGTTGCGTCTGCAGCACGCTGGGGCTCACGTCACTGCCGTCCTTAAGCACCACCAGCGCCAACGGCACTTCGCCCTTGATTTCATCGCTGACGCCGATCACGGCGCACTCGGCCACGTCGGCATGGCGGGCAACCAGGTCTTCCATTTCACCGGTCGACAACCGATGGCCCGAGACGTTGATGACATCGTCGGTGCGCCCCATGATGTGCACATAGCCGTCGGCGTCCAGGTAACCACCGTCGCCGGTGTGGTAGTAGCCGGGGTAGCGTTCCAGGTAGCTTTGCAGGTAGCGCGAATGATCGCCCCACAGGGTCTGGCTGCACCCCGGCGGCAACGGTAGCGCGATGACGATGGCGCCCTGCTCGCCCGGCGCCAGCAGCTCGCCTTGCTCGTCCAGCACCTGCACGTGATAGCCCGGAACCGCCCGGTTGCTCGAACCCACACGCACTGCCGAACCCTCCAGGCCCATGCAGGGCGCGGTCACCGGCCAGCCTGTTTCGGTCTGCCACCAGTGGTCG
The DNA here is from genome assembly GCF_029960215.1 of Pseudomonas sp. PS01301. NCBI lineage: Bacteria > Pseudomonadati > Pseudomonadota > Gammaproteobacteria > Pseudomonadales > Pseudomonadaceae > Pseudomonas > Pseudomonas sp. PS01301. The sequence goes on from NZ_JASCPM010000009.1 coordinate 74,823, forward strand.
TGGACCGGCTTGCCGGTCCGCTCTTCCAGCCAGCGGTGAGTACTGGAATCGAGCTTCTCGCCAGCCAGGAACAGCTGGCGCAACGAGCTCAGGTCATAGTCGCGCAACAACCGCCCTTCCGGGTCTTCCTTGCGAATCGCGCGCATGGCGGTGGGCGCGCAGAACAGCGCATTGACCCGGTATTGCTCGATCACGCGCCAGTAGCTGCCGGCATCGGGCGTGCGAATCGGCTTGCCCTCGTAGAGAATGCTGGTGCAGCCGCACATCAACGGTCCGTAGACGATCAACGAGTGACCCACCACCCAGCCGACGTCGGAAATCCCCCACCAGACATCGCCCGCGCGCATACCGTAGATGGCGCCCATCGTGAAAGTCAGGGCGACCGCGTTGCCACCGGTTTCACGGACGATGCCCTTGGGTTTGCCGGTGGTGCCGGAGGTGTACATCACGTACAGCGGATCGCCGCTGGCCATGTCCACGGCTGCGACCGGTTCTGCATCCTGCAACTGCGTCTGCCAGTCCAGATCGCGCCCGCTCTGCAGGTGCGCCAGGGCCTGCGGCCGTTGCAGTACCAGCACTTGCTGCGGGGCGTGATGTGCCAGGCTCAGGGCCTTGTCCACCAGGGGCTTGTAGGCAATCACGCGGTCGAATTCCACACCGCAGGAGGCCGTCAGCAGCAGCTTGGGCCGGCAGTCGTCGATGCGCAGCGCCAGCTCGTTGGCGGCAAAGCCACCGAACACCACCGAATGCACCGCGCCGATCCGCGCGCAGGCCAGCATCGCCATGGCCGCCTCGGGCACCATCGGCATGTAGATCACCACGCCATCACCCTTGCCCACGCCCAGGCGAGTGAGCACGCCCGCAAGGCGCGCCACGTGGTCGAGTAGTTCTTGATAGGTAAAGCGTTGCTGGACCCCGGTCACCGGTGAATCGTAGATCAGCGCCGTCTGTGCGCCACGACCGAGTGCCACCTGCCGGTCCAGGCATAGATAGCTGGTATTCAGACGGCCGTCGGCGAACCAGCGGTGGGTGCCGTCTGGCTGTACATCGAGCACGTGCTGCGGAGGGTGCGACCAGGCGACCGACCGGGCCTGTTCTGCCCAGAACCCGGCCGGGTCGGAAATGGAGCGTGCGTACGCTTGCTGATAGTTCATCGATAGCCAACCCTGGATTGTTGTTATTGAAGGGCGAGCATTGAGTATGGCTGGCGTTGGCCGAGCTGCCAGCCGACCAAGGTCGAACGGCGAACGTGGCGAGATGCCCACGAACCGCTATGATGGCCACCGCGATTTCCTTGACGACGGTTGTCCCATGAATACCCTCGAGCTGCTCGAAGCCGGCCAACTGGCTGGCGCCACCCGACTGGACCTGTCCTGCGGCCTGACCGAATTCCCCCAGGCCATCTTCACCCTGGCCGACAGCCTGGAGGTGCTCAACCTCAGCGGCAACGCGCTGACTCGCCTGCCCGATGACCTGCACCGGCTGCACAAGCTCAAGGTGCTGTTCTGCTCGGACAATCCCTTTACCGAATTGCCCGCCTGCATCGGGCGCTGTCCGCAGTTGAGCATGGTGGGCTTCAAGGCCAACCGGATCGAACACGTCCCGGCAGAGGCGCTGCCCGCTCAGTTGCGCTGGCTGATTCTCACCGACAACCGTATCGAACACTTGCCCGAAGCACTGGGCGACTGTCGGCAGATGCAGAAGCTGATGCTCTCGGGCAACCGTCTGCAGGCCTTGCCCGACAGCCTGGCGCAACTGGAAAACCTCGAATTGCTGCGGTTGTCGGCCAACCGTCTGCCGGCCCTGCCCGACTGGCTGCTGCGCCTGCCGCGGCTGGCCTGGCTGGCCTATGCCGGCAACCCGATGAGCGAAGCCTTCACCACACCGCACAGTGAAGGCACGCGCGGACACATCGCCTGGGACGACCTGCGCCTGGACGCGCAGCTGGGGGAAGGCGCTTCGGGCATCATCTACCGCGCCCATCTGGACAGTGGGCAGCCGGTGGCAGTGAAGTTGTACAAAGGAGCGATGACCAGCGACGGTTCACCGGTCAACGAAATCAACGCCTGCATGGCCGCAGGTGAGCATCCGCAACTGATCGAGGTACTGGGCCGGCTGAGCGGGCATCCCGACGGTACCGCCGGACTGGTCATGGCCCTGATCGAGCCGTCGTTTGCCAACCTGGCAGGACCGCCCAGCCTGGCGTCCTGCACGCGCGACATCTACTCGACCGATTTCGCCATCGACCGCGATGCCCTGTGGCGCCTGCTGCGGGGTATGGCCGGAGTCGGCGCCCATCTGCATGTGCGCGGGATCAACCACGGTGATTTCTACGCCCACAATGTGCTGTGGCAGGAAAATGGCGAGTGCCTGTTCGGCGATTTCGGCGGCGCCTCGTTCTACCCCGGCGACGGCGGCGAGGTATCGCAGGCATTGGAGCGCATCGAAGTCCGCGCCTTCGGCTTGCTGTTCGAAGAGTTACTGACCCGTTGCAACGAAAGTGATGATGACCTGTGGGCGCTGCAACGCCAATGCGTCCAGCCTCAGGTCCTGGCCCGCCCCAGCTTCGCGGAAATCACCCGAAGCCTGGATGCCTGAGTCCAGCCCGACCTACCGCGCCGACCCCGGACGCGGCTCGCGCCGCTGCTACACTGGCGGCGCAAACCCAAGCCCACGGCAGCCGCCGATCCTACGGCGGCGCAACCCCACGCCCACGGCATGCGCCGATCTCACGGCGGCGCAAACCCATGCCCACGGCATGCGCCGATCCCACCGCGGCGCAAACCCACGCCCACGGCATGCGCACAATCCCACCGCGGTACAAACCCACGCCCACGGCATGAGCCGATCCCTGTAGCAGCGGCGCGAGCCGCGTCGGCGGTACATGCGATCAACCTGATGCACCGCAGGTGCCGATTGAATCAGCCGGCCAGGCCTACATAGACGTTCTGCACGTCGTCGTTGCCGTCGATGGCATCCAGGAAATCCTCCACTTCGGCCAGCTGCGCGGCGTCGTCCAGGGTCACCGGGTTTTTCGGCACGTAGCCGATCTTCGCCGACACCACGGTGAAACCCTGGCCCGGCAATGCCTTGCAGACAGCGTCCAGATCGGTGGTCTCGGTCAGGAACAGGAACGCGCCCTCGTCGCCCGCCTCGACTTCCTGGGCACCGGCTTCAATGGCCGCTTCCTCGGCATCGACATCGGCCGAATCCGGTGTCGCCTCGATCATCCCATAGTGATGGAAATCCCAGGACACCGAACCCTCGGCGCCGAGCGTGCCCTTGCGAAACAGCACGCGAATCTGCGAAACGGTGCGGTTGACGTTGTCGGTCAGGCACTCGACGATCACCGGCACCTGGTGCGGCGCAAAGCCTTCGTACTTGACCAGCGTGTAGTTGACCGCATCGTCGCCCACGCCGGCGCCTTTCTTGATGGCGCGTTCCAGCGTCTCGCGGGTCATCGAGGCCTTCTTGGCCTGTTCGATCACCAATCGCAGGCGGGCGTTGGTGTCCGGATCGGTACCGGAACGTGCCGCGATCGAAATTTCCTTGGACAGCTTGCCGAAGATCCGCCCCTTGGCGTTGGCTGCTGCTTCACGATGTTTAGCTTTCCACTGTGCGCCCATTTACCCGCTCTCTTGTTCGCTTGACCCATGCGCGGGCGACTGCTGCCCGCGCGTTGCGGCGCAGTTTACCTGCCCGCCGGGAGCGGATCGACCAAAATCCGCCGGGCCCGCCATCACGCCACGCGTTCGACCCAGCGCCCGAACGCATCGATGAAACCCTGCAGGAATGGCCGGCTCTTCTCCACCACCTGCCCGTTCTCGTCGAACAGGCCACCGGCGTGCCCCAGGTACGCCTCGGGCTGCTGCATCATCGCCACGTCGAGAAACACCATGCACTGGCGCAGGTGCTGGTTGGCCCCGAAACCACCGACGGCGCCGGGCGAGACGCTCATCACCGCGCCTGGTTTGCCGGTGAAGTGGCTCTGGCCATAGGGGCGCGAACCCACGTCGATCGCGTTCTTCAACGGCGCCGGCACCGAGCGGTTGTACTCGGGCGTGACGAAGAGCACGGCATCGGCTTCGCCCAGCGCCTGGCGAAAGGTGTTATAAGCAGCGGGGGGCGTGACATCGATGTCTTCGTTGTAGAGCGGCAGATCGCCGATTTCGACGATCTTCAGCGCCAGGTTGTCAGGCGCCATGGCCTGCAGCGCCAGAGCCACCTTGCGGTTGATGGAATCCTTCCTGAGGCTGCCGACCAGTACCGCAACCGAATAGACCTTGCTCATGTCGTTACCCTCGTAGTGGATTGATCGAGGGGTAGTTATAGATGACTTGGCCCGGTTTGTCCGCCACCAGTCCGGAACCCGCACTATTTTTCCTCGCTGGCAAAACTACCTGAATAAACAGAGGTCTACAGTGCCAGCGAGATACGCGCAAAATTCTTCAGAGGTTGGAAATAAAATGGCTGCAGTGCTGGTTGGGCAATTTCATGCACGCGATGCGGAAGGTCGCATCTACCCGGTGCATGAGTTTCAGGAATCGACCCCGGCGGTCGAAGGCAGCGCGCCGACCTCCACCTACAAGCTGGCCATCGGCGATCGCGTCAATCACTTGGGCGAAGACCGTTTTCAACTGGTGCAGAGCGGCGTGGAAATCATCCGAATCCCTTGATCGCCCGTGCACCGATTTGCGTTAGCATACCTTCCGAACCCTTAGCTGGTACGGACTGCGCATGAGACTGCGCCACATCGAAATCATCCAGGCGCTCTGCCAGACCGGCGAACTCAAGAGCGCTGCGCAGATGCTCGATATCTCCACGCAAACCCTGGAGCAGACCCTGCACGATGCCGAACGGCAACTGGGGTTTCTGCTGTTCGCACGGGTTCGCGGCCATTTCCAGCCCACGCCGGAAACCCTGCGCATGCAGGCCGACATCGCCGCGGTGCAGACTCAGGTCGAACGTTTGCAACGCCTGGCCGACGGTTTGCGCGAGCACCAGGACCCTGGTTTGCACGTGGTGTGCACGGCCTCCCTGGCGCACCAGTTGTTGCCGCAGAGCATCGCGACCCTGCGCCGACGCTTCCGTGAAACGCCATGCATCCTGGGAGTCCAGAACACCGACGAGATGGTGCGCAGCCTGCTGCTGCACCAGACCGACGTCGGCCTCAGCCTGCACTGCCCCCAGCATCCATCCATCAGCAGTCAGGTCCTGGCCGAGGGCAAGGTGCAGCTTCTGGCGCCGCAGGGATGGCTTTCTCCCAAGCATCGCTATATCGCGCTGCATGAGCTGGCGGGACAGGCGATGATCGGCCTGGAAGGGGAAGATCCGCTGAGCCTGGTGCTCGACCACAAGCTGCAATCGCTCAATCCGCCGCCGCGAATCCACACGCGGGTGCAGACCTATCCGCTGATGCGCAGCATGGTCGCAGCCGGCGAAGGCCTGGCCATCGTCGACCCGTTCACTGCGGCAGATGCGCGTGATCAAGGGCTGGACACCTGCCCACTGTCACCCGCCGTACCGGTGACCTTGTACGCCCTCACGCGCAACGCAGGGTCGAGCTCGGCAGCCGAGAAGACCCTGCTGGAAATCATCGCCCACAATGCCCAGGCGCTGCTCTTACCCGTCCGCGAATAGCCGATACCAGAACAGCGCCGTCTCGTGGCTGGCCGCATCGATCGCCTGATAACGCAGGTAATCGATGCCGCCCAGCCGGAAACCGCAGCGCTCGTACAGACGGCAGGCCGGCAGGTTGTTGTTCTGGGTTTCCAGCATGATGCCCGGCAGGCCTTGCTTCACGGCCCAGAATCGCACCACGTCCAGCAGCGACCTGGCCACACCCAGGTTACGCGCCGAAGCATCGACGGCCAGCTCGTCGACATAGGCGAGGTTGTTCCAGTGCCGACTGACCACCACATGACCGACCGCTTTCTCACCCAGCCAGGCCATGAAGATGGCGCCGCCGGTGTCGGGCTCGCGATAACGGGCGAACTCGGCCGGATCGATGCCATAGTCCTTGCGATAGGCCCGTATGGACCTCAGGGGCCAATCGGCTACCGGTCGATTGAGCTCGGGCGAGGCGTAGCCAGACACCTGGGCACTGAAATCGGCACCCAGTACATAGTCATCGAAGCTGGCGTCGGCCAGTCGGATGCACACTTGCGCAGAGAACGTCACCGAGTGCGCCGAGGTGGCCTATGAGCCCAGTTGCGTCCAGAGCGCATCGGCTCCGGCGGCTTTGGCGATGACCTGCAACCGCGCCATGTGCTCGTCGAGCTCGGCCTGGCTGGCGCGGATGATCGCCGTCTGCCGACGGTCCGCAGGCAGGCGACGAATCTCGCTGCCCTGCTGGCTGCTGCTGTCGCCATCGCTGGCGTTGCCGGCCAGCGACAGGCTGGTCTGCCCCCCGGTCATGGCCAGGTAGACGTCCGCAAGGATCTCCGAGTCGAGCAAAGCGCCGTGCAGTTCGCGCCCCGAGTTGTCGATGCCGTAGCGCTTGCACAGCGCGTCGAGGCTGTTGCGCTGCCCCGGATGACGCTCACGCGCCATGGCCAGGCTGTCGATCACCGTGCAGTACTCGGCAATGTTGGCCCGCTCGGGCATGCCGGCGATCTTGAATTCGTTGTTCAGGAAGCCGACGTCGAAGGTCGCGTTGTGCGCGATGATCTGCGCGCCCTGGATGAATTCGTAGAACTCGTCGGCAACCTCGGCGAAACGGGGCTTGCCGACCAGAAACTCGTCAGTGATGCCGTGCACGCCAATGGCGCCCTCGTCACTGGGCCGGTCAGGCTGCACGTAGACGTGAAAGTTGCGCCCGGTCAACCGGCGTCCCATCAATTCGACGCAGCCGATCTCGATCACGCGATGGCCATCGGTGACCGGCATACCGGTGGTTTCGGTGTCGAATACTACGGAACGAACGGCCATGGGCAAAAACTCTCGAGCGGGTAAGCGGAAATCGGGGGTAAAACGAAGAGCTGTCGGTTCGAGAAGATCGAACCGGGAGCAGTGAAACTCTAGCACAGCACGGCAGGCGCTCCCAGCGACCTGCCTCGGGCTACCTGACCGGCTGCCTGGCTACGCCTGACGCATCCCCCGCACTTCATCGACCCCGCGGTTGGCCAGGTCATCGGCGCGCTCGTTGCCCGGATGGCCATTGTGCCCGCGGACCCACTGCCATTTCACTTCATGGCGATTGACCTGTTCATCGAGCTGCTGCCAAAGGTCAGCGTTCTTGACCGGCTGCTTGGCGGCGGTCTTCCAACCGCGTTTCTTCCAGTTGACCATCCACTCGTTGATGCCTTTCATCACGTATTCGGAGTCGGTCACCAGCAGCACGCTGCAGCCACGCTTGAGCTCCTGCAGGCCGCGAATGGCAGCGGTCAGCTCCATGCGGTTGTTGGTCGTGGTGCTTTCGCCGCCCCACAACTCTTTCTCCACGCCCTTGCACACCAGCAACGCACCCCAGCCACCCGGGCCCGGATTGCCCTTGCAGGCGCCGTCGGTGAAGATTTCCACAGTGTCACTCATCAGGCTTTTCCATCGATGTTCGGATTGTCTCGGTTGACCTTGGCCATTGGCAGCGGCAACAGCTTGCCCATGGGCTCGCGGCGTTGCTGCACCAGTGGCCGCAGCCCCACCACCATCTTGCGCGCGACCAATATATAGAAGCCTCCGCCGCCGCTCTGCCACTTGCCGGCAACTCGCTCCAGACCGGCGAGACGCGCCTGCCAGCTGGGCGAAGCAAGCGGCGGACGATAACACCCGAACCGGCGTTTCTCCAGCCCGAAGCCCAGCAGGTTCAGCCAGTCGGCGACCCGCGAGGCGGAGAAGCAGCGGGCCTTGTGCAGGGCGTCCTTGGCGAACACCCGCCGTGCGCCCCAGGCGCTCCACGGGTTGATCCCGACGATCAGCAGGTGCCCGCCCGGCCGTACCGCGCTGGCCGCCTCGCGCAGCAGGCCATGGGGCGACAGACTGAAATCCAGCCCGTGCTGCAGCACCACGACGTCGGCGGCGTGTTCACCCAGAGGCCAGGCCTGTTCCTCGCAGACGATCTCGACTCCAGGAAACGGCGCGCCCATGCGCACGTTGCGGTGGATCTGCCCGGCCACCGGTGGCGGCTCGGCGCTGGGGCCGTAGTGCACCAGGTAGCCACCGAAGAAACGCGCCAGCTCTTCCTCGAGCAGGCGCTGCTCCTCACGCAGCAGCAACTGGCCATGCGGCCCGGCAAACCACTCGCGGGCCTGGCCGATCAGGTCCAGCCACTGTGGGTCGGCCTGGGCAAAGGCGGTATCGGTCATGACGATCTCCCACGCTGAGGTTCACCTAATGCCGACGCGGCACTAAGATGGACCATTAATCGAAATCAAGCGAACCGAGCCATGATACAGATTCAAGCGCTGAACGCTTTCTCCGACAACTACATCTGGTTGTTACAAGACACTGCGGCGGGCGAATGTGCAGTGGTGGATCCGGGCGACGCCGGGCCGGTCGAGCGATGGCTGGACGCCCACCCCGACATGCGCCTGACCGACATCCTCATCACCCATCACCACAATGATCATGTGGGCGGCGTCGAAGCGCTCAAGCGCCGCACCGGCGCCCAGGTCAGCGGGCCCGCCCAGGAATCGATACCGGCCCGCGACCGCGCGCTGCACGACGGCGACACCTTGGACGTGCTCGGTCTGCACCTGCAGGTGCACGACGTACCAGGGCACACGGCAGGTCATATCGCCTTCTATCACGCCAGCGATACCCAGCCCCTGCTGTTTCCGGGCGACACGCTGTTCGCCGCCGGCTGCGGTCGCCTGTTCGAAGGCACGCCGCAGCAGATGCACGCCTCGCTGTCGCGCCTGGCCCAACTGCCCGACGACACTCAGGTCTACAGTGCCCACGAATACACCCTGAGCAACCTGAAATTCGCCGTGGCGGTGGAGCCCAACAATCCCGACATCGTTCAGCGGCTGCAAGAGGTCACCGCGTTGCGTGAGCGCAACGCTATCACCCTGCCCACTTCGATCGGCCTGGAAAAGCGCACCAACCCTTTTCTGCGCGTTGCTGAAACATCCGTTAAACAAAAAGCGGACGAACGGGCCGGAACGGCTCATGGCACGGCGCAGGCGGTGTTCGCAACCTTACGTAGTTGGAAAGATAAGTTCTGAAGGCCGCTGATTTGTGTCGGAAATTTCTCAAAGGTTGACCGACCTTCGGTCACTTTCTAGAATCGCCCGACATTTTCGCGCGGAACTATCCTCCAGCCAATGTCGTCATCCATACGCACAACCCTCAAGTCCGACGCATTGACGCGACTGGCCCAAGCGATCGCGGTCACCCTGTGCGCCGGTCTGGCCGGTTGCCAGAGCACGGCGAGCGTCTCTTCAGGCACTGGCCAGGACGCCCGCCCCCACGCGCTGACCGCTCACGTGCGGCCCAAGCCGATCTTCGTCAATCAGGCCCAGGCCAAGAAGGCTCCGCACGACGTGTGGGAGCGCATCCGCGACGGTTTCCAGCTGCAAGACAGCATTGCCATGAACCCGCGCGTCGAGCAGCAGCGCCTGTGGTTCGTCAGCAACCCGTCGTTCCTGGAAAGCGCCAGCGGTCGCGGCAGCCTGTACATGCACTACATCGTCGAGCGCCTGGAAGAACGCGACATGCCGTTGGAGCTGGCCCTGCTGCCAGTCATCGAAAGCGCGTTCAACCCCATGGCCTACTCGCGCTCCGATGCCTCCGGACTGTGGCAGTTCATTCCCTCCACGGGTCGCTACTTCAACCTGCGCCAGACCAACTTCTACGATGGCCGTCGCGATGTCACCGCCTCCACCGGCGCGGCATTGGACTACCTGAGCAAGCTGCACGAGATGTTCAACGGCGACTGGCTGCTGGCCCTGGCGGCCTACAACGCCGGCGAAGGTACGGTCAGCCGGGCCATGGAGCGCAACGAGAAACTGGGCCTGCCCACCGATTACTGGAACCTGCCACTGCCGCAGGAAACCCGTGACTACGTGCCCAAGCTGCTGGCCCTGGCCGAACTGGTGCAGTCGCCTCAAGCCTACGGTGTGAACCTCAACCCGATCGCCAACCAACCTTACTTCGATGTGGTGGAGGTCAACCAGCGCGTCGACCTGTCGCGCGTTGCGGCACTGGCCGGCATCGACGAAGACGAGATGTTCCAGCTCAACCCGGCGTTCAAGAAGCGCGTGACCATGGAGCCCACCCAGCACCTGCTGGTGCCCACGGCCAAGGCGCAATTGCTGACCGCCAGCCTGTCGAACATGAAGCCCGAAGAACTGCTGACCCTGGCCCCTGCCCAGCGTATCTTCGACGAAGTGGCGGTGGTACAGCCCAGCCGACCCAAGTCGTACACCGTGCGCCGCGGCGACAACCTGGCGTCGATCGCCAAGGCGAACAAGGTCGACACCCGTGACCTGCAGCGCTGGAACCGCCTGACCGGCAAGAACCTCAAGGTTGGTCAGACCCTGGTGATGCAGGCCGAGACACAAGCCAAGGGTCGGGTGGTAGCCAAGGCTGGGTCGGCCGCCAGCGATGCGCAGAAAACCACCACCTACAAGGTGCGCAAGGGTGATTCACTGTACTTGGTCGCCAAGCGCTTCAACGTCGAGATGCAGCACCTCAAGCGCTGGAATCCGCGCAGCGGACACGCGCTCAAGCCCGGCCAGACCCTCACGGTCTACCTGAACCGTCGCTGAGTGCGCCTGACCCCGCAACGATCCGCTCTGGCGGACGTTGCAGGGACGGCCGCATGCCATCACCACTCTTCTTCCTGCTGAGACAAACTGTTACTGTAAGCGCAACAAAGTCATTGCCGACCGGTTCGGATTCATGAATTGATGCGTCCCCTCCTTCTCAGCCTGCTGGGCCTTGCGTTGAGCACCTGTGCCAACGCGACGATCACCCAGAGCCATGGCTATGCGCAATTCGGATCGCTCAAATACCCGGCTCGCTTCAGCCACTTCGATTGGGTCAACGCCGACGCTCCCAAGGGCGGCACCTTGCGCACCATGGCCTTCGGCACCTTCGACACGCTCAACCCCTACACCTTCAAGGGCATCAGCCCAGTCCAGACCGCCAACTTCCTGCAGTACGGCATCAACGAGCTGAACGAGCCGTTGATGGTCGGCACCGGGCAATACGCGCCTTCGGGTGATGAACCCACCTCCAGCTACGGCCTCATCGCCCAATCGGTGGAATACAACGAAAGCCGCAGCTGGGTCGTGTTCAACCTCAGGCCGCAGGCGCGCTTCAACGATGGCCATCCGATCACCACCGCGGACGTGGCGTTCTCCTACCGAACGCTGTTGAGCCAGGGTCATCCGATGTACCGGACCAACCTGCAGGAAGTGCTGCGGGTCGATGTGCTGAGCCCCACGCGGATCCGCTTCGTGTTCAAGCGTTCGGGCAACCCGCTGCTGATCCTGCGCCTGGGCGAGTTGCCGATCCTGCCCAAGCACTACTGGCAAGGTCGGGACTTCCAGGCCACCACCTTCGAGGTGCCGGTGAACAGCGGCCCGTATCGGATCACCCAGGTGGTGCCGGGCAGAAGGCTGGTGCTGGAGCGGGATCGCAACTGGTGGGGCAAGGACCTGCCGGTCAATCGCGGCAAGTACAACTTCGACCGCATGGAAGTGGAGTTCTACCGGGACAGCGACGTAGCCTTCGAAGCGTTCAAGGCGGGCGAGTTCGACATCTACATCGAGCACCAGGCCAAGAACTGGACCAACGGCTACGACTTTCCAGCCGTGCGCCGCGGCGACGTGATCAAGGCGCAGATCCCCCACAAGATCCCGACGCAGACCCAGGGCCTGTTCTTCAATACCCGTCGCCCGGCCTATAGCGATCCACGCGTGCGCGAGGCGCTGGGCCTGCTGCTGGATTTCGAATGGACCAACCGCGCCCTGTTCAGCGGCGCCTATCGGCGCACCGAAAGCTACTACCCCAACAGTGAATTCGCCGCCACCGGCCTGCCCAGCGGCAAGGAACGTCTGCTGTTGTCTGCGTACAAAAGCGCGCTGAGCCCGGCCTTGTTCCTTGAGGCGCCAAGCATGCCCGCCACCGACGGCAACGGCATTCCCCGGGCCACGCTGCGCCAGGCACTGCACCTGCTTGGCGAGGCCGGCTGGACGTTGCAGGGCGACCGCCTGCGCAATGCCGCGGGGCAGCCGCTGCGCCTGGAGATCCTGCTGGTCAATTCCAATCTGGAGCGCATCCTGGGCCCCTATGTCGCCAACCTGGCCAGCATCGGCGTGCAGGCCAACCTGCGCAGCGTGGACCGCGCGCAGTACAAGCAGCGCTTGGACCAGTTCGATTTCGACATGATCTCGCTGACCCTGCCGCAGACCCTGAGTCCGGGGCTCGAGCAATGGCAGTACTTTCACTCCAGCCAGGCCGCCGTGCGCGGCAGCAAGAATTACGCAGGCATCGCCAACCCGGTGGTCGACCGTCTGCTCGAACAGTCGCTCGCCGCCCAGAGCCGCGACGACCAGGTGGCCGCCGCCAGGGCGCTCGACCGCGTGCTCCTGTCGCAGCACTACATGGTTGCCAACTGGTACCTGGACTACCACCGCCTGGCGTACCGCAGCCGGTTGGCCTTCGTCACCACCCCGCCGTACACCCTGGGCCTGAGTGCCTGGTGGATCAAGCCTACGGAGAAGATTCGATGATGCCCTTACGTGCCCTGAGCAAGGCCCTGAGCGCTGTCGCGCTGTGCATCGCCGCCAGCGTGGCGCACGCCGCGCCGCAGCATGCACTCACGCTGTACGACGAAGCGCCCAAATACCCTGCGGACTTCAAGCACTATGACTACGTGAACCCCGACGCCCCCAAGGGCGGCACCTTTCGCCAGAAAGGCGTGGGCAGCTTCGACAGCCTCAACCCCTTCATCAGCAAGGGCGTGCCCGCCGACGACATAGACCTGATCTACGACACCCTGGCGCGGCGGAGTCTGGACGAGCCCTTCACCGAGTACGGCCTGGTGGCCGGCCGCATCGAGAAAGCTCCGGACAACAGTTGGGTGCGCTTCTACCTGCGTCCCGAGGCGCGTTTCCACGATGGTCAGCCCATGCGCGCCGAAGACGTCGTGTTCAGTTTCCAGACCCTGATGCAAAGCGGCTCGCCGCTCTACCGAGGCTACTACGCCGATGTCGCCGATGTCGTCGCCGAAGACCCGCTGCGGGTTCTGTTCAAGTTCAAGCACAGCAACAACCGGGAACTGCCGCTGATCCTCGGTCAGCTGCCGGTACTGCCCAAGCATTTCTGGCAGGGCCGAGACTTCACCAAGGGCAGCCTGGACATCCCCCTGGGCAGTGGTCCCTACAAGGTTGCCGAGGTCAAGGCGGGCCGCTCGATACGCTACGAGCGGGTCAAGGACTACTGGGCCCGCGACCTGCCGATGAACCGCGGGCTGTTCAACTTCGATGTGCTCGATATCGAGTACTACCGCGACAGCACCGTGGCCCTGCAAGCCGGCAAGGCCGGGCAATTCGACTTCTGGCTGGAAAGCAGTGCGAAGAACTGGGCCACCGCCTACGACATCCCGGCGGTTCGCGAGAAACGCCTGTTGCGCGAGGAAATCCCCAACGGCAACCCGACCGGCATGCAAGGCTTCGTCTTCAACCTGCGCAAGCCGCTGTTCCAGGACGTGCGCGTGCGCGAGGCTCTGGCGTTGGTGTTCGATTTCGAGTGGACCAACAAGCAACTGTTCAACGGCGCCTACCTGCGCACCGACAGCTATTTCGAGAACTCCGAGATGGCGGCTTCCGGGCTGCCCAGCCCGGCCGAACTGAACATCCTCGAACCGCTACGCGGACAGATTCCCGAACGCGTCTTCGATACGCCGTTCAGCAACCCGGTCACCGACGCCAGCGGCATGCTGCGCGAGCAGCAACGCCAAGCCTACAAACTGCTGCAGGAGGCCGGCTGGCGCATCGTCGACGACAAGATGGTGGATGCCCAGGGCACACCGGTGAAGATCGAGTTCCTGCTGACCCAGGCCGACTTCGACCGGGTGCTGTTGCCCTACAAGCGCAACCTGGCGGATCTGGGCATCGAACTGGTGATCCGGCGTGTCGATGTCTCGCAATACGTCACCCGGGTTCGCTCGCGCGACTTCGACATGATGGTCGGCAGCTTCGCCCAGTCCACCTCGCCCGGCAACGAGCAGCGCGAGTACTGGGCCAGCTCCAGTGCCGACAAGCCGGGCAGCCGCAACTTCATGGGCCTCAAGGACCCGGCCATCGATAGCCTGGTGGAGAGCCTGATCAATGCCTCCTCGCGCCAGGACCTGATCGACCACACCCGCGCCCTGGACCGGGTACTGCTCTGGGGCCACTACGTGGTCCCCAACTGGCACATCAAGACCTGGCGCGTGGCGTACTGGAACCACATCGGCCACCCCGCCATCACGCCGCGCTACGACATCGGCGTGGAAACCTGGTGGAGCAAGCCCCAGGCCACGCCTGCGGTCACCACCACGCCTTCAGGGACGCCATAAGATGCTGGCCTACATCCTGCGCCGACTGCTGCTGATCATCCCCACGCTATTGGGGATCCTGATCATCAATTTCGCCATCATCCAGGCCGCGCCCGGCGGGCCGGTGGAACAGATGATCGCCAAGCTGGAGGGGTTCGACGGCGCCACCAACCGGATCGCCGGTGGCGGTGCCGAAGTGGCGGTCGCCGGTTCCAGTTACCGCGGTGCACAGGGCCTGGATCCGGCCCTGGTGCAGGAAATCGAGAAGATGTACGGCTTCGACAAGCCGGCCCCCGAACGCCTGTGGATCATGATCAAGAACTACGCGCGACTGGACTTCGGCAGCAGCTTTTTCCGCGACGCCAAGGTCATCGACCTGATCGTGGAAAAGATGCCGGTGTCGATCTCGCTGGGCCTGTGGAGCACCTTGATCATGTACCTGGTGTCGATCCCCCTGGGCATCGCCAAGGCCACCCGCCACGGCAGCCATTTCGACGTCTGGACCAGCTCGGCGATCATCATCGGCTACGCCATTCCCGCGTTCCTGTTCGCCATCCTGTTGATCGTGGTGTTTGCCGGCGGCAGCTACCTGGACTGGTTCCCACTGCGCGGCCTGACCTCCAACAATTTCGAGGAGCTGAGCTGGGGCGGCAAGGTACTCGATTACTTCTGGCACCTGGTGCTGCCGGTCAGCGCGCTGGTCATCGGCCACTTCGCCACCATGACGCTGCTGACAAAAAACAGCTTCCTCGACGAAATCGGCAAGCAATACGTGGTCACCGCCAAGGCCAAGGGCCTGAGTAATCATCGTGTGCTGTACGGCCATGTGTTCCGCAACGCGATGTTGCTGGTGATCGCCGGCTTCCCCTCGGCCTTCATCGGGATCTTCTTCACCGGCTCCCTGCTGGTGGAGGTGATCTTCTCCCTCGACGGTCTGGGCCTGATGAGCTTCGAGGCCGCGATCAACCGTGACTATCCGGTGGTGTTCGGCACCCTGTTCATCTTTACCTTGTTGGGGCTGGTAGTGAAACTGATCGGCGACCTTACCTACACCCTGGTCGATCCACGCATCGACTTTGGCCACCGGGAGCATTGAGATGAACCTGTCTCCCCTCAACCGACGCCGCTTCGAGCGGTTCAAGGCGAACAAGCGTGGCTGGTGGTCGCTGTGGCTGTTCCTGGTGCTGTTCGGCCTGAGCCTGGGCGCCGAGCTGATTGCCAACGACAAACCGCTCGCGGTGCGCTACGACGGCGAATGGTATTTCCCGGCCTTCAAGCGCTATCCGGAAACCACCTTTGGCGGCGAGTTTCCCCTGGAAGCCAATTACAAGAGCCCCTACATCCGCGAGCTGCTGGCGGCCAAGCAGAGCTGGACGCTGTGGGCACCGATTCCGTTCAGCTACCAGAGCATCAACTACGACCTCAGCGTACCGGCACCGGCGCCGCCGTCCGCGCAGAACTGGCTGGGCACCGACGACCAGGGCCGCGACGTGCTCGCGCGGGTGATCTACGGCTTTCGCATTTCGGTGCTGTTCGCCCTGACCCTGACCATCGCCAGCTCGGTCATCGGGGTGATCGCCGGGGCGTTGCAAGGCTTCTATGGCGGTTGGGTGGACCTGGCCGGCCAGCGTTTTCTGGAAATCTGGTCCGGCCTGCCGGTGCTGTACCTGCTGATCATCCTGGCCAGCTTCGTGCAGCCCAATTTCTGGTGGCTGCTGGGCATCATGCTGCTGTTTTCCTGGATGAGCCTGGTGGACGTAGTCCGCGCCGAGTTCCTGCGTGGCCGCAACCTGGAGTATGTGCGCGCCGCCCGCGCGCTGGGCATGCAGAACGGCGCCATCATGTTTCGCCATATCCTGCCCAACGCCATGGTTTCGACCATGACCTTCATGCCGTTCATCCTCACCGGTGCGATCGGCACCCTGACCGCGCTGGATTTTCTCGGCTTCGGCCTGCCTGCCGGCTCACCGTCGCTGGGCGAGCTGGTGGCCCAGGGCAAGTCCAACCTGCAAGCGCCCTGGCTGGGCATCAGCGCCTTCACCGTGCTGGCCCTGATGCTCAGCCTGCTGGTGTTCATCGGCGAATCCGCCCGTGACGCCTTCGACCCGAGGAAATGACATGCGCCAGGACAATCTGATCGAGGTCCGCGACCTGGCCGTCGAGTTCGTCGCCGGTGAGAGCCGCCAACGCGTGGTCGAGAACATCAGCTTCGATATCCGCCGGGGCGAAACCCTGGCGCTGGTAGGCGAAAGTGGCTCGGGCAAATCGGTGACGGCGCACTCCATCCTGCGCCTGCTGCCCTACCCGCTCGCCCAGCACCCCAGCGGCACCATTGCCTACAATGGTCGCGATCTGTTGACGCTGCCGGAAAAACAACTCAGGCAGATTCGCGGCAATCGCATCGCCATGATTTTCCAAGAGCCGATGAGCTCGCTCAACCCGCTGCACAACATCGGCAAGCAGATCGGCGAAGTGCTCGCTCTGCACAAAGGGCTGACCGGAGCAGCCGCTACCCAGCGCACCCTGCAGTTACTGGAACTGGTCGGCATCGGTGAACCGCACAAACGGCTCAAGGCATTGCCACACGAGCTGTCAGGCGGCCAGCGTCAACGCGTGATGATCGCCATGGCCCTGGCCAACGAACCTGAATTGCTGATCGCCGACGAGCCCACGACCGCGCTCGACGTGACGGTGCAGCTGAAGATCCTCGAATTGCTCAAGGAACTGCAGGCCCGACTGGGCATGGCCCTGCTGCTGATCAGCCACGACCTGAACCTGGTGAAGAGAATTGCACACCGGGTATGTGTCATGCAGCGCGGTCGCATCGTCGAACAGGCTAGCTGCGAAGAATTGTTTCGTGCACCACAGCATCCGTACACACAGGTGCTGCTGGGGGCCGAACCCAGCGGAGCGCCTGCGGCAACGCAGATCGGCGAGCCGATTCTGTCGGTCGACGACCTGCGCGTCTGGTTTCCCATCAAAAAGGGGTTTCTGGGGCGCACCGTGGATCACGTCAAGGCCGTCGACGGCATCCAGTTCGAGCTGCCTCGTGGCCAGACCCTGGGCA
This sequence comes from Pseudomonas sp. PS01301, assembly GCF_029960215.1. Classification (NCBI taxonomy): domain Bacteria; kingdom Pseudomonadati; phylum Pseudomonadota; class Gammaproteobacteria; order Pseudomonadales; family Pseudomonadaceae; genus Pseudomonas; species Pseudomonas sp. PS01301. Next base: position 92,378 of record NZ_JASCPM010000009.1, read on the forward strand.
TCGTCGGCGAAAGTGGCTCGGGCAAGTCGACACTAGGCCTGGCCATCATGCGCTTGATCGCCAGCCGTGGCTCGATCCGCTTTCAGGGTGAGGCCCTGGACGGCCTGCCCCAGCAGCAGGTGCGCCCGCTGCGCAAGCAGATGCAGGTGGTGTTCCAAGACCCCTTCGGCAGCCTCAGCCCGCGGATGAGCGTGAGCCAGATCGTCGGCGAAGGCCTGCGAATACACAAGATCGGCAACGAAGCCGAGCAGGAACAGGCTATCATTGCCGCGCTCGAAGAGGTTGGGCTGGACCCACAGACCCGGCATCGTTACCCTCACGAGTTCTCCGGCGGGCAGCGGCAACGTATCGCCATTGCCCGGGCCTTGGTTTTGAAGCCGGCGTTGATCCTGCTGGACGAGCCCACATCGGCGCTCGACCGCACCGTTCAGCGCCAGGTAGTGGAGCTGTTGCGTTCACTGCAACTGAAATACAACCTGACCTATTTGTTTATCAGCCATGATCTGGCGGTAGTCAAAGCGCTGAGCCACCAGTTGATGGTGATCAGGCACGGTCAGGTCGTCGAACAAGGGGCGGCGCGGGAGATCTTTGCCGCGCCGCAGCACCCTTATACACAGCAGCTGTTGGAAGCAGCCTTTTTGGCCCCAACGGCTGTCGATTAACCTGAAGAGGAACAACACATGGGTTTTCTCGCCGGTAAGCGCGTCCTGATCGTCGGTGTCGCCAGCAAACTGTCCATCGCATCCGGCATCGCTGCCGCCATGCATCGCGAGGGTGCTGAACTTGCCTTCACCTACCAGAACGAAAAGCTCAAGGGCCGCGTCGAGGAATTCGCCGCAGGCTGGGGCTCCAGCGCCGATCTGTGCTTCCCTTGCGATGTGGCCAGCGATGCTGAAATCGCCTCGGTCTTCGAAGCCCTGAGCAAGAAGTGGGACGGCCTGGACGTCATCGTTCACTCCGTCGGCTTCGCCCCGGGCGACCAGCTCGATGGCGACTTCACCCAGGCCACCACCCGCGAAGGCTTCCGCATCGCTCACGACATCAGCGCCTACAGCTTCGTGGCCCTGGCCAAGGCCGGTCGCGAAATGATGAAAGGCCGCAACGGCAGCCTGCTGACCCTGTCGTACCTGGGCGCCGAGCGCACCATGCCCAACTACAACGTCATGGGCATGGCCAAGGCTTCGCTGGAAGCCGGCGTGCGCTACCTGGCCGGCTCCCTGGGCCCGGAAGGCACTCGCGTCAACGCCGTATCGGCCGGCCCGATCCGCACCCTGGCAGCCTCGGGCATCAAGAACTTCCGCAAGATGCTGGCCGCCAACGAAGCGCAGACCCCGCTGCGTCGCAACGTCACCATCGACGAAGTCGGCAACGCCGGCGCGTTCCTGTGCTCCGACCTGGCGTCGGGCATCAGCGGCGAAATCATGTACGTGGACGGCGGCTTCAACACCACCGCCATGGGTGATATCGAAGAGTAAGCTGGCTTCGGTCGGTTGAAGAAACGCCGCTGATTTCAGCGGCGTTTTTTTATCGCTCGGTTCATCGGTGGCGCAAGGAGTAGTGGTGACATGTGGGAGCGGGCTCTGCCCGCGAAGAGGCCCTTGAATCCACCAAAAAACAAAAGGCCGCATACGCGGCCTTTTGTTCAAACATCCATCACCTCAATACTTGGTGATGTCCGCCTTGGTTTCCAGCAGCTTGCGGTACGCCGCGAAATCCTGCTGACCCATGCGCGACGCCAGGAAGCGACGGTACTGGGTCTTCTCTTCATCGCTAGGCGCCGCAGCTTCGTTCACGCCGTCCAGGCGCAGAACCACGAAGCTACCGTCCTTCAGCGTCACGCTGCTGAACTCGGGCTTGTCCTTGGCTTGCGGCTTGGGCATACGGAACAGTGCCTGCAGCTCGGCCGGCTCGATGCCGTCCTGGCCGCGGCTGACCGCTTCCAGCACTTTCCAGGACTGACCTTCCTGACTGGCCGCCAGCGGCACCTTGCCGTCGCGCAGACCGGCCAGCAGCGCTTCGCCCTTGGCTTTCACCTGGGCTGCGGCGTGCTGCCTGGCCAGCTCGGCACGAATCGGTCCGGCCACGGCTTCCAGCGGCAGTTGCTCAGGCTTGCGATGCTCCTTCACGCGCACCACAACCATAGTTTCCGGGTCCAGCTCCAGCGCAGCGCTGTTGGAACCCTCCTCCAGCACTTCAGGGCTGAATGCGGCCTGCACCACGGCACGGCTGGCAGTCACGCCCTGGCTGCCGCCTTCCTTGCCGAACGGCTCGGACGTGTGGACCTTGAGGCCCAACTCCTGCGCAGGCTGCCCCAGGTCCGAGGCTTCGAACGCCGAGTCTTCCAGTTGCTTGGTGGCGGTCACGAAGCGCTGTTCAACTTCCTGAGTCTTCAGGTCGCTGGTCAGCTTGGCCTTGAGGCTGGCGAAGGTCGGTACGTCCGGAGCCTGCACGTCTTCAAGCTTGATCAGGTGCCAGCCGAAATCGGTGCGCACCGGCGCCGAAACCTGGCCCTTGCTCAGGGCATTGAGCGCGGTTTCGAACGCCGGGTCGTACACGCCATTGCCGGCGAAACCGAGGTCACCGCCATTGCTGGCCGAGCCTGGATCCTGGGAGACTTCCTTGGCCAGCTTGGCAAAGTCCTCACCCTTCTCCAGACGTGCCTGCACTTCCTCGATCTTGGCCTTGGCCTGCGCGTCATCGAGCTTGTCATTGACCTCGATCAGAATGTGCGCGGCACGACGCTGCTCGGACAGGTTGGCGATCTCTTTCTGGTAGGCGTCCTGAAGATCCTCGTCCTTCACGGTGACCTGGTCGAAGAACGAAGACTTCTTCAGCTCGACGTAGTCGATGACCACCTGATCAGGGCTCATGAACTCCTTGGCGTGTTCGTCGTAATGCGCCTTGACCTCGTCGTCGGTGACCTTGGTCGCCGACGGGTCTGCTTTGAACGTCAGCGAAGCGAAATCACGGGTCTGCTTCTCGAGGCGAGCGAACGCGGCAACCTGCTCGTCGGTCACGAAGCTGCTGCCCGCCAGGCCGGCACGCAGCTGGCCGATGAGCATCTCTTCGGAGAGCATCTGACGGAACTGCAGACGGCCGTAGCCCATCTGGCGAATGACCTGATCGAAGCGTTCGGCGCTGAATTTGCCGTCGACCTGGAATTCAGGCGTCTGCAGCATGATCTGGTCGAGCGCACCTTCGGAGAAGGCGAACTTGGCGTCATGGGCACCTTGCAGCAGCAGCTTGCGATCGATCAGACCCTTGAGGGCCGCTTCGCGCAGCATCTTGTCGTCGAGCAGGGCTGGATCGAAATCCTTGCCCAACTGTTGCATCAGTTGGCGACGTTGCATCTCGGTCGCCTGACTGAGTTCGTTCAAGGTGATCTCGTCACCGTTGACCTTTGCAGCGTCCTGGCTATGGCTGGCGGCCTGGAAGATCGCGTCGAAACCGGTCAGCGCCATCAATACGATGATCAAACCGATGATGGTCTTGGCAATCCAGCCCTGGGAGTTATCCCTGATGTTCTGCAGCATGCATCCCCCGAAAACGGCCGTACAGATAGAGCGACCGCGGAGAGTAATAGGAATCCGGATAGAAGAAAGGCGCATCCGAGGATGCGCCTTCTCGTAACTCGCGGAGCTTGCTCAGCTCCACTCCTGTTGCCGGCATTGCCTGGCAGCAGGTAGCAAAGGCGTAGCCGAAGCTTAGTTGACAGCTTCTTTCAGGGCTTTACCGGCTTTGAAGCTGGGCTTCTTGGCAGCCGCGATTTCCAGGGCCTTGCCGGTTTGCGGGTTGCGACCGGTACGCGCTGGGCGATCAGTCACGGAGAACGTACCGAAACCTACCAACACAACCGAATCACCGGATTTCAGGGCACCCGTCACGGATTCGATCACGGCGTCCAGCGCCTTGCCAGCTGTAGCTTTGGAGATATCAGCAGATGCGGCGATTGCGTCAATCAGTTCCGACTTGTTCACTATAAGTCCCCTTATATCGATATTTTGAGTTGTTTCTAAGTATGTGGTGAAACGTGCGCCGGGTGGCTGTCGACACAGCAAGTGCCGCTTTATAACAAGGGCTCAAAAAAGCTGTCAAGAAAGCCACCCAGTCAAATCAAGGCTCAATGCGTGCTGATTCGTTCCTTGGAATCCGTATCGCGTTTCTCATCCTTGGCGACAATCTCGGGAGCCACATCGGGCAAGGGCTCCGGCGCGTATTGCAGCGCAATTTGCAGGACTTCGTCAATCCATTTAACAGGTTTAATCTGCAGATCCTGCTTGATATTGTCGGGAATTTCCTTGAGATCGCGCACGTTTTCTTCAGGGATGATTACCGTCTTGATTCCACCACGATGGGCCGCCAGCAACTTCTCCTTCAGCCCGCCGATGGCCAATACCTGGCCACGCAAGGTGATTTCGCCGGTCATGGCGACATCGGCGCGTACCGGAATCTGGGTCAGCGCCGAGACCAGTGCGGTGCACATGCCGACACCGGCGCTCGGGCCATCCTTGGGGGTCGCACCTTCGGGCATGTGGATATGCGTGTCGTGCTTCTCGTGGAAGTCCGCGGCGATTCCCAGGCTCTTGGCACGGCTGCGCACCACCGTCTGCGCCGCAGTGATGGATTCGACCATCACGTCACCCAGCGAACCGGTTTTGATCAACTGGCCCTTGCCTGGGATGACTGCCGCTTCGATGGTCAGCAACTCACCGCCCACTTGAGTCCACGCAAGGCCGGTGACCTGACCGACCTGATCCTGCTGCTCGGCCAGACCGTAGCGGAACTTGCGCACGCCCAGCAGGTGATCCAGCGAATCGGGCGTGACCTTGACCGTGAATTTCTTCAGGTGCGCATGCTCTTTCACCACCTTGCGGCAGATCTTGGCAATCTGACGTTCCAGTCCACGCACGCCCGCCTCGCGGGTGTAGTAACGGATGATGTCGCGAATCGCATCGACCTCGATCTCGACCTCGGTCTTCTTCAGGCCGTTGGCTTCGATCTGCTTGGGCGACAGGTACTTGATCGCGATATTGATCTTCTCGTCTTCGGTGTAGCCCGGAAGACGGATGACTTCCATGCGGTCGAGCAGCGCCGGCGGGATGTTCATCGAGTTCGAGGTGCACAGGAACATCACGTCCGAAAGGTCGTAATCCACTTCCAGGTAATGGTCGTTGAAGTTGTGGTTCTGCTCCGGATCCAGCACCTCCAGCAACGCCGAGGCCGGATCGCCGCGCATGTCGCCGCCCATCTTGTCGATCTCGTCGAGCAGGAACAGCGGGTTGCGAACGCCCACCTTGGTCATCTTCTGGATCAGGCGACCGGGCATCGAGCCGATGTAGGTGCGACGGTGACCCCGAATCTCGGCCTCGTCACGCACGCCACCCAGGGCCATGCGCACGAACTTGCGGTTGGTGGCATGAGCGATGGATTCGGCCAGGGAAGTCTTGCCCACACCCGGCGGCCCTACCAGGCACAGCACCGGACCGCGGATCTTCTTCACCCGCTTCTGCACGGCGAGGTATTCAAGGATACGTTCCTTGACCTCTTCCAGACCGTAGTGGTCGGCATCGAGGATGCTTTCAGCGCGCGCCAGGTCCAGACGCACCTTACTCTGCGCCTGCCATGGCACCTGCACCAGCCAGTCGATGTAGGTGCGCACCACGGTCGCTTCCGCCGACATCGGCGACATCTGCTTGAGCTTGTTCAACTCAGCCGTGGCCTTGGCCAGGGCGTCCTTGGGCAGGCCCGCCGCATCGATGCGCTTTTTCAGCTCTTCGACTTCGTTGTGCCCTTCCTCACCGTCGCCCAGCTCTTTCTGAATGGCCTTCATCTGCTCGTTCAGATAGTACTCGCGCTGGCTGCGCTCCATCTGCTTCTTGACCCGTCCGCGAATGCGCTTCTCGACCTGCAGCAGGTCGATCTCGGCATCCAGCAGGGCCAGCACATGCTCGACACGCGCAGGCAGTTCGATGATTTCGAGTATTTCCTGCTTCTGTTCGATCTTCAGCGCCATGTGCGCGGCCATGGTGTCGACCAGGCGACCGGGCTCATCGATGCTGTTGAGCGAGGACAGTACTTCGGCCGGAACCTTCTTGCCCAGCTGCACGTACTGCTCGAACTGGCCCAGCAAGGTGCGCACGAACACTTCAGACTCGCGATCCGGAGCGTCGACCTCGTCGATCAACTGCACTTCGGCACGCACGTGGCCGTCGATCTCCAGGAACTGCTCGACACGGCCGCGCTGCTCGCCTTCGACCAGCACCTTGACAGTGCCATCGGGCAGTTTGAGCAACTGCAGGACGGTGGCGACAGTGCCGACACGGTACAAGGCGTCTTCACCTGGATCGTCATCGGCGGGATTCTTCTGCGCGAGCAAAAGGATCTGCTTTTCGCCCGACATCGCCGCCTCGAGGGCTTCGATGGACTTCTCACGACCCACAAACAGCGGGATGACCATGTGCGGATAGACGACGACATCGCGCAATGGCAGGAGAGGCAATTCGATGGTTGTCTTCATGATTTCGCCTCTACAGCGGCCCCGAAGGCCGTAAACAGATGGAATTGAACATGCCTTCAATGTGGGGGCTTGCCCGGCAAAAAACAAGTTCGCTGTCTGAAAAACGAAAAGGGCCCGTAGGCCCCTTCCTTGTTTCAGCTCAGATTTTCGATCAGGCGTCGGGTGCAGCCTTCGCCGGCGGCTCGCTGTTTTCGTAGATCAACAGCGGCTTGGACGTCCCTTCGATCACGCTTTCGTCGATGACCACTTTGCTGACATCCGTCTGCGAAGGAATCTCGTACATGGTGTCGAGCAGAATGCCTTCCAGGATCGAACGCAGGCCACGGGCACCGGTCTTGCGCTCGAGCGCGCGACGGGCAACCGATTTCAACGCGTCGGTACGGAACTCGAGATCCACACCTTCCATTTCGAACAGCTTGCCGTATTGCTTGGTCAGCGCGTTCTTGGGTTCGGTGAGAATCTGGATCAGTGCCGCTTCGTCCAGCTCATCCAGGGTAGCCAGCACCGGCAGACGACCGACGAACTCGGGAATCAAACCGAATTTGACCAGGTCATCGGGTTCGACTTCGCGCAGCGACTCGCCAACCTTCTTGCCTTCCTGCTTGCTGCGCACCTGGGCACTGAAACCGATACCGCCCTGGGTGGAGCGATTCTGGATGACCTTCTCCAGGCCGGAGAATGCGCCACCGCAGATGAACAGGATGTTGCGCGTGTCGACCTGCAGAAACTCCTGCTGAGGATGCTTGCGACCACCCTGAGGCGGTACCGAGGCAACCGTGCCCTCGATCAGCTTCAACAGCGCCTGCTGCACGCCTTCGCCCGAAACGTCACGAGTGATGGACGGGTTGTCCGACTTGCGCGAAATCTTGTCGATTTCGTCGATGTAGACGATGCCCATCTGGGCCTTCTCGACATCGTAGTCGCACTTCTGCAGCAGCTTCTGAATGATGTTCTCGACGTCCTCACCCACGTAACCGGCTTCGGTCAGGGTGGTGGCATCGGCGATGGTGAACGGGACGTTGAGCAGGCGAGCCAGGGTTTCGGCCAGCAGCGTCTTGCCCGAACCGGTCGGGCCGATCAGCAGGATGTTGCTCTTGCCGAGCTCTACGTCGTCATTCTTCTTGTCACGCTGGTTCAAGCGCTTGTAGTGGTTGTACACCGCTACCGCGAGAACCTTCTTGGCGCGCTCCTGGCCAATCACATACTGATCCAGGATGCCGCTTATTTCTTTGGGCGAGGGCAATTTATGCGCGCTGCTCTCGGCCTGGGCTTCCTGCACCTCCTCGCGGATGATGTCGTTGCACAGGTCGACGCACTCGTCGCAGATAAAGACCGAGGGGCCGGCAATCAATTTGCGCACTTCATGCTGGCTTTTGCCACAGAAGGAGCAATAGAGCAGCTTGTTGCCGTTGTCCTCGCCGTTGCGGGTGTCAGTCATTCGATCGATCCAAATCCGATAGGCTTGCAACACAAGATGAAGGCTATTGCGGGCTTTTTCAAGCCCGGCAATGGTCGGGCATGCCAACCAGCCCTATTTTGAGCGGCTCATGTTAAGCGGGGCGACGGTCAATCACTTTGTCGATCAGGCCATAGGCTTGCGCAGCTTCGGCACTCATGAAGTTGTCGCGGTTGGTGTCGCGCTCGATTTCTTCCAGAGTGCGCCCGCTGTGCTTGGCCATCAGCGCGTTGAGACGCTCACGGATAAACAGGATTTCCTTGGCATGGATTTCGATGTCCGACGCCTGGCCCTGGAAGCCGCCCAGTGGCTGGTGAATCATCACGCGTGAGTTCGGCAGGCAGAAACGCTTGCCTTCGGCACCGGCGGTCAGCAGGAATGCGCCCATGCTGCAGGCTTGGCCAATGCAGGTGGTCGACACGTTCGGCTTGATGAACTGCATGGTGTCGTAGATCGACATGCCTGCAGTGACCGAACCGCCTGGGGAGTTGATGTAGAGATGGATGTCCTTGTCCGGGTTTTCCGCCTCAAGGAACAGCAGCTGCGCACAGATCAGGTTGGCCATGTAGTCCTCTACCGGGCCAACCAGAAAGATCACTCGCTCCTTTAGCAGGCGTGAGTAGATATCGTAGGCGCGTTCGCCACGAGCGGATTGCTCGACAACCATCGGGACCAGGCCGCCAGCGGCCTGGATATCAGAGTTCTGCTGAATATAGGAATTACGGAACATGCTCTGCAGTTACTCCCAAATAGTCATGTCTTGAAAACGCACAAGCCAGCGCGAGGCTGGCTTGTGGTTGAATTTCCAACGAGTTGGACAATCAGTCGGCTTGTGCTGCTTCCGCCGGTTTGACTGCTTCTTCGTAAGAGACCGCTTTATCGGTCACCTTAGCCTTCTGCAGAACAGTATCCACAACTTGTTCTTCCAGCACAACCGAACGGACTTCGTTCAGCTGCTCGTCATTTTTGTAGTACCACGATACAACTTGCTCGGGCTCCTGGTAGGCCGAGGCCATTTCCTGGATCAGCTCGCGTACGCGTGCTTCGTCAGGCTTGAGCTCGTTCTGCTTGACCACTTCGGCGACGATCAGGCCCAGCACGACGCGGCGCTTGGCCTGTTCGGTGAACAGCTCGGCCGGCAGTTGGTCGGGCTTGATGTTGCCACCGAACTGCTGCACGGCTTGAACGCGCAGACGGTCGACTTCGTTGTCCAGCAGCGCCTTGGGCACTTCGATCGGGTTGGTCGATACCAGACCGTCCATGACCTGATTCTTGATCTTGGCCTTGATGGCCTGACGCAGCTCGCGCTCCATGTTCTTGCGAACTTCGGCGCGGAAGCCGTCGAGACCGGTTTCCTTGATGCCGAACTGGCCGAAGAACTCTTCGTTCAGCTCAGGCAGCTTGGCCTCGGAAACGCTGTTGACGGTGACGGTGAACTCGGCGGCCTTGCCGGCCAGCTCGAGGTTCTGGTAGTCCTCGGGGAAGTTCAGGTTCAGCACCTTCTCTTCACCGGCCTTGGCGCCGACCAGACCGTCTTCGAAACCGGGAATCATGCGGCCCGAACCCAGTACCAGCTGGGTACCGCTGGCCGAACCACCGGAGAACGCCTCGCCTTCGATCTTGCCGACGAAGTCGATGTTCAGCTGGTCTTCGGTCTGGGCAGCGCGCTCGACCTGCTCGTAACGCACGTTCTGCTTGCGCAGCACTTCGAGCATGTTGTCCAGGTCGCTGTCGGCGACGTCGGCGCTCAGGCGCTCGACTTCGATGCTGTCGAACGCGCCGACTTCGAATTCGGGGAACACTTCAAAGGTAGCGATGTATTCCAGATCCTTGCCCTTCTCGAACACTTTCGGCTCGACGGCGGGTGCGCCGGCTGGGTTGAGCTTGTGCTCGACCACGGCTTCATAGAAGGAAGCCTGGATGACGTTGCCCAGAGCTTCCTGGCGCGCGTCAGCCTCGTAGCGCTGACGGATGACGCTCATAGGCACCTTGCCTGGACGGAAGCCCGGGATCTTGGCGTTACGGGCGGTCTGTTGCAGACGCTTGTTGACTTCGGCCTCGATGCGCTCGGCGGGAACGCCGATGGTCATGCGGCGCTCGAGAGCGGAAGTGTTTTCAACAGAAACTTGCATGGATTTTCCTCGTTGCACAGACGTTAGCCGGCCATTTCCGACCCCAGATCAAGGGCAAGCATTCTAGTGGCTCGAACTCAAGAAGTCACCCTATGCACATGGATGCGCGGAAAGTCGCTGCAGAAACCGTCCAACGGCAGCAAAACAAGGCCTGTTCAGGGATGAAAAGTGATCTCTCGGACAACTTTTGCAAGACAATGATGGGCCCGCTGGTATTCTGTCAGCGGATAAAGTCATTACCTTGCACCTCTATGCGGAGAGCACGACCATTCTGTCGTTTCCGGTAACAATGCCCACCATCGCAGGACCTTCATGGCCATAAACCCCGTGCCGCTGGTTTCCCTCGCCAATTGCGAGGACGAGCCCATCCATCGGCCGGGCGCGATCCAGCCTCATGGCGCACTGATCGCGCTGGATGCCGAAGGTCGCGTATTGAGCCGCAGCGCCAACTTGATGGCGACCATCGGGCTGGATGTACTGCCGGGCAGCACGCCGGACGGCGAGTTGCTGGGCGGCGATGTCCTGGCACTGATCGCCGAGGGGCTTGCCAGCAGCGATCACTGGGCCAACAGTGTCGAAAGCGTGCTGCTCGGCCGCCTGTTCGACGTGGTTGCCCATCGCCATCTGCAGATCCTGTATCTGGAATTCGAACCGCGCCGTACGGCCAGCGGCTCCTTCAGCCAGTTCGCCCTGTACGCGCAACGCATCATCAGCCAGATGCAGAACCGCCACGACATCGATGCCCTGCTGAGCCGCGTGACCCAGGAAATCCGCAACATGACGGGCTACGACCGGGTCATGGCCTATCGCTTTCGTCCCGACCTGTCAGGCGAAGTCATCGCCGAGGCCCATCGCGAAGACCTCGAAAGCTATCTGGGCCAGCGTTACCCGGCCTCGGACATCCCTGCCCAGGCTCGCCTGCTCTATATATTGAATCCGATTCGCCTGATCGCCGACGTGACCTATGCGCCAGCGCCACTGATCCCGTCACTGGATCCGCGAACCGGCCAGCCGTTCGACCTGAGCTTCAGCACCCTGCGCAGCGTTTCACCGATCCACTGCGAGTACCTCACCAACATGGGCGTGCGCGCCTCGATGAGCGTTTCCATCGTCGTGGGTGGCAAGCTGTGGGGGCTGTTCTCCTGCCACCACATGTCGCCCAAGACGATGGCTCACCCCTTGCGCATGTCGTTCCAGGTCATCTCGCAGGTCTGCAGCGCACTGGTCGAACGCCTGGAACACAACCTGGCCACACAGACCCTGAAGCAGGCAAGCGACCAGCAACAGAGACTCATGACCCTGGCCCGCGACTCCGAAGATCTGGTCAGCGCGTTGGCGGGTGATCCGGACAATATTGCCTCGCTGATTCCGTGCGATGGCGCTGCGGTGGTGATGTCGGGACGTACCCAGAGCATCGGCGGGCATTTCGACGCCCTGTGCCGCCAGGTGCTCGAACACGTCGAACAGGACCCGAACCTCGAGGTGTTCCATACCGAGCATTGGCAAGGCTCGGCAAGCGAGCGCAACACCAGCGGCTACTGTGGCATTCTGGCGGTCCGCTTCCACCGACAGGAATCGGGTTGGGTCATGTGGCTGCGCAAGGAAGAAATCAACAACGTGCGCTGGGGCGGCAAGCCGGAGAAGATCATCAAGGTTGGGCCCTCGGGCGCCCGGCTGACACCCCGAGGCTCGTTCGAAGCCTGGGAAGAAGTGGTGCGCGGACGCTCGGCCAGCTGGGGGGATACCGACATCGCCATCGCCGAGAAGCTGCGACGTGACCTGGTCGAGTTGTGCCTGAGCCGTGCCAGCGAGATCGATGGCATGCGCCAGCGCCTGATCGCGATGCTCGGTCACGACCTGCGCAACCCGCTGCAGTCCATTTCCATGGCCGCCGCCATGCTGTCTTCGAACGAGACGCGCGACACCGAACTGCGCAAGCACATCAGCCACTCCAGCGGTCGCATGGAACGGCTGATCAGCCAGATCCTGGAGATGAGTCGCCTGCAGTCGGGCCTCGGCATCATGGTCAATCGGGTCGAGACCGATCTGTCGACACTGGTGGAAAGCATCGTCCACGAAACCGCCGTGGCTTTTCCCGGCCTGACCATCGAAGCCCGCATCGAGCCGGAAGTACGCGCCATGGTCGATCCGGATCGCTACGCGCAGGTCATCACCAACCTGCTGGGCAATGCTCGCTACCACGGCACGCCCGACACCCCGGTACTGATCAGCTTGAGCACCGAACAGCAGAACACGCGATTGTCCGTGCTCAATCAGACCACTCCGGTGGCGCCCGAGCGACTGGCGACGCTGTTCCAGCCGTTCAAGCCGCACAGCGCCGAGAACCTGCGCAACAAGAATGGGCTGGGGATCGGCCTGTATATTTCCCAGGCAATCGCGGTAGCCCACAGCGGCAACCTGAGCGTCGAGCAGAACGGCAATGTCATCACGTTCAGCATGGTCCAACCGGTGGAGGCGTGAAGCCTTGAGCGGGTGAAGCGTTCGCCAAATCGCAGACACGAAAAAGCCGCCCTGAGGCGGCTTTCACGTTGAGCGGCAGGCGTGGGCCTTGCCATTCTGGTTGGTGCGGACGAAGAGACTCGAACTCTTACACCTTTCGGCGCTGGAACCTAAATCCAGTGTGTCTACCAATTCCACCACGTCCGCGTGTAGCTTTTAAAGCAAAGGCGCCGGATCGGTAAGAATCGGGCGCCTTTCGGAATATGGGGTGGACGATGGGGATCGAACCCACGACAACAGGAGTCACAATCCTGTGCTCTACCAACTGAGCTACGCCCACCATATTGCGTTTACTGCGTTACTTATGCCAAAGCTGCCTAATGGCGCACCCGGCAGGACTCGAACCTGCGACCATCCGCTTAGAAGGCGGATGCTCTATCCAGCTGAGCTACGGGCGCTTTTGAGTCTGTAGTCCTTGCAGATTACAAATCCAGAGCTTCAGTCGGTGATGACAAACAAGCTTTGGAACCGCTTGCTTTGCCCTACCTTCTTCACCAGTGCTAGGCCCTGCCCGACAAGTGCGACGAATGTTATAGACGAGCCTTGGGGTCGTCAACTCTTTTTTCAAAAAAATTCATTTAATTAAAGGGCTTAGGAGGTTTCGCGAAGCAAGCGCCTTTGCCCTGGGCGTGCGACATGCGAGAATGCGCGCACATTTTCATTCCTTTTCGATGGTTAATCACGCGTCATGACTGCACAACTTATCGACGGCAAGGCGATCGCCGCCAACCTGCGCCAGCAGATCGCTCATCAGGTTGCCGAGCGTCGTCAGCAGGGCCTGCGCACGCCAGGGCTCGCGGTGATTCTGGTGGGCACCGACCCCGCTTCCCAGGTCTATGTATCGCACAAGCGCAAGGACTGCGAAGAAGTCGGATTCGTTTCCCGCGCCTTTGACCTGCCGAGCACGACTTCGCAGCTGGAGTTGGAGACGCTGATCGACACCCTCAATGCCGATACCGATATCGACGGCATCCTGTTGCAGTTGCCGCTGCCCGAGCACCTGGATGCCTCGTTGCTGCTCGAGCGCATCCGCCCGGACAAGGACGTTGATGGTTTCCATCCTTACAATGTCGGCCGCCTGGCCCAGCGCATTCCGTTGCTGCGCCCCTGCACGCCCAAAGGGATCATGGCGCTGCTGGAAAGCACCGGCCAGGATCTGTACGGGATGGACGCGGTGGTAGTGGGCGCTTCCAACATCGTCGGTCGGCCCATGGCCATGGAACTGTTGCTGGCAGGCTGCACCGTGACCGTGACGCACCGTTTCACCAAAGACCTGGCGGGCCACGTAGGCCGCGCCGACCTGGTGGTGGTCGCCGCTGGCAAGCCGGGGTTGGTGAAGGGCGAATGGATCAAGGAAGGTGCTATCGTCATCGACGTGGGCATCAACCGTCAGGCCGATGGCAAGCTGGTGGGCGATGTCGTGTACGAAACCGCCCTGCCTCGCGCCGGCTGGATCACGCCGGTGCCAGGCGGCGTGGGTCCGATGACCCGCGCCTGCCTGCTGGAAAATACCCTCTATGCAGCACAGACCTTGCACAAGTGATCTGAGCCCCTTTCGCGGCCAATGACCGCTCCTACGGATGAATCGACGTCCCGTAGGAGCGGTCCCTGGCCGCGAAGCAGGCGCCACGGTTCATCGGACGCACCGTAGCGCTGCTATTTCCTTGCATCCTCCCACGACTTGACCAGTTCGGCGTAGCCCACGGTCTGGCCCTGGGGTTTTTCGTTGGCCAGTTTGGGCTTGGGCGCGCCGGGTTGGTCGAACCAGTACTGGGCGTCGCGCTCGGGGTTCATCTTCGGCCCACACACCGGCTGCACCTTGCTGCGTTCCAGGCGGGTCATGATCGCGTCCTGATCCTTGGCCAGGCCGTCGAGCGCCTGCTGCGGGGTCTTCTCGCCGCTGGCCGCCTCGGAAATGTGACTCCACCACAGCTGCGCCAGACGTGGATAGTCAGGCACGTTGGTGCCGGTCGGGGTCCACTGCACGCGGGCCGGGCTGCGGTAGAACTCCACCAGACCACCCAGCTTCGGCGCCAGATCGGTCATGGCCTGGGAATTGATGTCCGATTCGCGAATCGGGGTCAGACCGACGATGGTCTTTTTCAACGACACCGTCTTCGACGTCACGAACTGCGCATACAGCCAGGCGGCCAGACGTTGCTTCTCGGGGGTGGACTTGAGGAAGGTCCAGGAACCGGTGTCCTGATAGCCCAGTTTCATCCCCTCCTCCCAGTACGGGCCCTTGGGCGATGGCGCCATGCGCCACTTGGGCGTGCCGTCGTCATTCATCACCGGCAAGCCAGGCTTGGTCATGTCGGCGGTGAACGCGGTGTACCAGAAGATCTGCTGGGCGATGTTGCCTTGGGCCGGTACCGGTCCGGATTCGGAGAAGGTCATGCCCTGGGCTTCAGGTGGTGCGTAGGCGCGCATCCAGTCGACGTACTTCTGGGTGGCATACACGGCGGCCGGGCCGTTGGTGTCGCCGCCACGGGTCACGCTGGAACCCACCGGATGGCAGTCCTCCACGCGAATGCCCCACTCGTCCACCGGCAAGCCGTTGGGCAGGCCCTTGTCGCCACCACCGGCCATGGAGAACCAGGCATCGGTGAAGCGCCAGCCCAGTGAAGGGTCTTTCTTGCCGTAGTCCATGTGCCCGTAGATGCGCTTGCCGTCGATTTCCTTGACGTCTTCGGAGAAGAACTTGGCGATGTCTTCATAGGCGGACCAGTTGACCGGAACCCCCAGCTCATAGCCGTAGATCTGTTTGAACTTGGCCTTCAACTCGGGCCGTTCGAACCAGTCGGCGCGGAACCAGTACAAGTTGGCGAATTGCTGGTCGGGCAGCTGATAGATCTTGCCGTCGGGTGCGGTGGTGAAGGAGATACCGATGAAGTCCTTCAAGTCCAGGGTCGGCGAGGTGGCTTTCTTGCCCTCGGGGCTGGCCATCATGTCGGTGATCGACTCGCTCTTGCCGTAGCGAAAGTGCGTACCGATCAAGTCCGAATCGTTGACCCAGCCGTCGTAGATGTTCTTGTCCGACTGCATCTGCGTTTGTAGCTTCTCGACCACGTCGCCTTCCTGCAGCAGGTCGTGGGTGAGCTTGATCCCGGTGATTTCGCTGAACGCCTTGGCCAGGGTCTTGGCTTCGTATTCATGGGTGGTCAGCGTTTCCGACACGACGTTGATGCTCATGCCGCGGAAAGGCTTGGCCGCCTCGATGAACCACTGCATCTCCGCCATCTGCTGCTCGGGCGTGAGGGTGGACGGCTTGAATTCGGCGCCGACCCATTTCTTCGCCGCGTCTTCGTAGGCATCCGCCCATGCTGCGGCGCTCAGGCCAGCGCACGCCAGTGCGGTCGCCAGGGCAATGCTATGTCGCAGTTTGTTGTTGTTCTTGTACATAGTGACCTCCTGTTTGAAATTTTCGCGCTGCGCAGACCCGCATGGCTCAGCCCCAACGCATCACCGCCAGCAACCACACCAGGGACAGCGTCGAGGCGACCCAGATGTTCCAGTCGGTCACGCCGATCACCAGCAGGTGCAGGTAGGCGCTTCCGAGAAGACCGATGAACAAGCGGTCGCCACGGGTGGTGGCGATCGGTAGAAATCCGCGCCGCTCGGTGCAGGGCACGCGCAGTTCGTAGAACGTCATGCCGGCGAGCAACAGCGCAATGGCGCCGAAGAACAGGGCAGTCGGTAGAGTCCAGGCCATCCACTCCATCACAGGCTCCTCATACGCGGCCCAGGGCGAAGCCCTTGGCCACATGGTTGCGAACGAACCAGATCACCAGCATGCCGGGCACGATGGTCAGCACACCGGCAGCAGCCAGCACGCCCCAGTCGATACCCGAGGCGGAAACCGTACGGGTCATCACCGCCGCGATCGGCTTGGCATCGACCGAGGTCAGGGTGCGCGCCAGCAGCAGCTCGACCCACGAGAACATGAAGCAGAAGAAGGCCGTCACGCCGATCCCCGAGCCGATCAGGGGCATGAAGATCTTTACGAAGAATTTCGGAAAGCTGTAGCCATCGATGTAGGCGGTTTCGTCGATTTCCTTGGGCACGCCGGACATGAAGCCTTCCAGGATCCATACCGCCAGCGGCACGTTGAACAGGCAGTGCGCCAGGGCCACGGCAATGTGGGTGTCGAACAGGCCGATGGAGGAATACAGCTGGAAGAACGGCAGCAGGAACACCGCCGGCGGGGCCATGCGGTTGGTCAGCAACCAGAAGAACAGGTGCTTGTCGCCCAGAAAGCGGTAGCGCGAGAAGGCATACGCGGCCGGCAGCGCAACGCTGAGCGAAATGAGCGTGTTGAGGCTCACGTAGTACAGCGAATTGATGTAGCCGGTGTACCAGCTCGGGTCGGTGAAGATCACCCGGTAGTTGGCCAGGGTGAACTCATGGGGAAACAGCGTCAGCCCGCCGAGGATTTCGCCGTTGCTCTTGAACGACATGTTCAGCAGCCAATAGATGGGCACCAGCAGGAACAGGATGTACAGCAGCAGGGGGATCAGTTTGCGCTTGTTCATGGCCGCCTCAACCTTGCTTGTCGTTGTGGGTCATGGCCGTATAGAACAGCCAGGACACCAGCAGGATGATCAGGAAGTACACCAGCGAGAAGGCCGCGGCCGGGCCCAGGTCGAACTGCCCCACGGCCATCTGGGTCAGGGTCTGGCTGAGGAACGTGGTGGCGTTGCCCGGCCCGCCGCCGGTCAGCACGAAGGGTTCGGTGTAGATCATGAAGCTGTCCATGAAGCGCAGCATCACCGCGATCAACAGCACGCTTTTCATCTTCGGTAGCTGGATGTGACGGAATACCGCCCAGTTCGACGCACGGTCGATGCGCGCGGCCTGGTAGTACACGTCGGGAATGGCGCGCAGGCCCGAATAGCACAGCAGTGCCACCAGCGAGGTCCAGTGCCAGACGTCCATGATCAGCACCGTGACCCAGGCATCCAAGGTATTGGAGGCATAGTTGTAGCTGATCCCCATGGCATTGAGCGTGTAGCCCAGCAGACCGATGTCCGCGCGGCCGAAGATCTGCCAGATGGTGCCCACCACGTTCCACGGAATCAGCAGGGGGATGGCCATGACGATCAGGCACAGCGACGACCAGCGGCCCTTGGCCGGCATGGTCAGGGCGATGGCGATGCCCAAGGGTATTTCGATGAGCAGCACACAGGCCGAATAGATGAACTGGCGCAACAGCGAGTCGTGCAGGCGCGGGTCCTGCAGGACTTGGCGATACCAGTCGGCGCCCACGAAATAGCGGCTGGATTGATCGAAGATGTCCTGCACCGAATAGTTGACCACGGTCATCATCGGGATCACCGCGCTGAAGGCCACCAGCAGGAACACCGGCAGCACCAGCCACCAGGCCTTGTTGTTCTGGACCTTGTTCATGGGTGCACCTCCAGCAAGCGATCATCGGCGTAGACCATCAGCCACTGCGCGGGGAAGCTGATGAATACGGTGCCTTCCGGCACGGCGCGGTCCTCGGGCAGACGTACCTTGAAGGTCTGCCCGCCGAGCGCCAGGGTCAGGATCTTGTAGGTACCCAGGTCTTCCAGGTGCACCCGTTCGCCGTGCAGTGCGGCCTCGAAGCTCTCGTCCCAGACGCGGATGAACTCGGGGCGAATGCCGATCTGCAGGCGTTGCCAGCCGCCCTGGGCGATCCGCGCCTGCAAGGCTTCCGACAACGGCACGTGAATGCCGCCGAAGCCGACGCCACCACGCTCGGGCAGCACGTCGACCAGGTTCATGCCGGGGCTACCGATGAAGTAGCCGACGAAGGTGTGCGCCGGTCGTTCGAACAGCTCGCGCGGGGTGCCGAACTGGACGATCTGACCGCCGTACATCACGGCGATCTTGTCGGCGAAGGTGGAGGCCTCGAGCTGGTCGTGGGTGACGTAGACCATGGTGATGTTGAACTGCTCGTGGATCTGCTTGAGCTTGCGTCGCAGTTTCCACTTCAGGTGCGGGTCGATGACCGTCAGCGGCTCGTCGAAGAGGATCGCCGACACGTCATCGCGGACCAGGCCGCGACCCATCGACACCTTCTGCTTCTCATCGGCGCTGAGATTGCGCGCCTTGCGCTGCAGCAGTCGCTGCAGGTCCAGGACTTCGGCGACTTCCTGCACTCGGGCCTGCACCTGTTCAGGCGACTTGCCCTGGTTGCGCAGGGGAAAGGCCAGGTTGTCGAACACCGTCATGGTGTCGTACACCACCGGGAACTGGAACACCTGGGCGATGTTGCGTTGCTCCGGTGGTAGGTCGTTGACCACCTTGCCGTCGAACAGCACCTGCCCGTGGGACGGGCTGAGCAAGCCGGAAATGATGTTGAGCAAGGTCGATTTGCCACAGCCGGACGGGCCGAGCAAGGCATAGGCGCCGCCCTGCTCCCAGATGTGATCCATCTCGCGGATCGCATAGTCTTCTGGCGCCGACGGGTGCGTGCTGTAGCTGTGCGCCAGGTGCTGCAAACGGATCTCGGCCATCAGGCAGCCCTCGCCACACGCAGGCCGGGGGCCTGGACCAATTGCCCACCGGGCTGGAACACGAACAGCTTGTGGGTCGGGATGTACACCGGTATCGCCGCGTCCACGGCGTAGTCGTGGACCCCCGGCAGGTGCAGCACCAGGGAGAAATACTCGTTGCGTACGTGCAGGAAGGTCTCCGAACCACTGATCTCCGCCAACTCCACGGTCACCGCCAGCTCCAGGTCATCGTCGTTGCTTGGCGTCAGGCCGATGTGGCTGGGTCGTACGCCGAAGCGGTAATCGCCATCCGGCACGGCAGACAGATCGACGTTGCGAGCGAAGTGAACGAAATTGGCGAAGCTGACTTCCTGGCCGCCGATGCGGCCATCGATCAGGTTGATCGGCGGCTCGGAGAACAGTTCGGCCGCCAGCACGCTGGCCGGCCGGTGATAGACCTCAGACGTCTTGCCGCTCTGGATCACCCGCCCTTCGTGGAGGATCGTGGTGGTGCCGCCCAATGCCAGGGCTTCGTTGGGTTCAGTGGTGGCATAGACGGCGATGGTATGGCGGGTCAGGAACAGTTCGCGCATTTCGAAGCGCAGTTCTTCGCGCAGCTTGTAGTCGAGGTTGACCAGGGGTTCGTCGAACAGGATCAGCTCGGCATCCTTGACCAGCGCCCGGGCCATGGCCGTGCGCTGTTGCTGGCCACCGGACAGTTCCAGTGGATGGCGCTTGAGGAACGGCTCGATGCGCAACATGCGCGCGGTCTGCAGCACCCGCTCTTCGATCTGCTCGCGCGCCATGCCGGCCTGGCGCAGCGGTGAGGCAATGTTGTCGAAGACGGTCATGGTCGGGTAGTTGATGAACTGCTGGTAGACCATGGACACGTTGCGCTGGCGTACCGGCTTGCCGGTGACGTCCACACCGTTCATCAACACACGGCCCTGATCGGGTTTGTCGAGGCCGGCCATCAGCCGCATCAGGCTGGTCTTTCCGGACAGCGTGCGTCCCAGCAGGACATTGAACGAACCGGGTTCCAGTACCAGCGATGCGTTGTCGATGTACAACTGGTTTTCCACACGACGAGTGACCTGCTCGAGCACAAGGGACATGGCGGCGCCTTTTTTATTATTGGAAGCGGTTGCAGCTTTGCGTCGGTACGACTGCTGGCAAACCCAGAGCGATAACCGTGCCAATTGCCGTCTGCCATGCCGGCAGGCGCGAGCCAAACGGTTCGGGCGCAGGTGTGGGCCGGAGGTCAGGTTCGCCCCTGAACAAAAATGAACGCCTGGCGCATTGACAATGAACAACCGTGAACAACACTGCATGAACAAAAACAACAAGGCCGCGCGCCGGGATACCTGAATCATGTCCGTATCCAACCCAACCCTCGCCCACGATCAACTCATTCAACGCTCCTGGGCGCGCTGTCGCGAGGCGGGGCTGGAGCATCATCACGTGCCGCGGTTCGAGCCACTCGCGCGCGTTGCGCTGCAACAGATGCTCGACGGTCACCAGGCCTTGCTGCACACCACCCACCGCGAAGTGTTGCCCTATTACGAACACATCCTGGGCAACTCGCGTTGTCTGATCCGCCTGGCCGACCCGCAGGCCCGTCTGCTCAGGTCCTGGGGTGCGCAGCCCGGCGCGGGTGCCGGTCACCTGGGCCACGCACCCGGCGCCTGCTGGCTGGAAGCGGCCGCCGGGACCAATCCGATCGGCACGGCGCTGGCTTGTCGCCAGGCCGTGCATGTCGAGCCGGACGAACACTTCCTGCTGGCCAACCGCCTGATGAACGGTTCGGCTTCACCGATCTTCGATGCCCAGCGGCAGATGGTGGCGGTACTGGACGTCTCCAGTGACAGCCACCTGCCGCCTTCGCACACCCTGGGGCTGGTGAAGATGATGAGCCAGACGGTCGAGAACCGCCTGATCCTGGAGGCGTTCGCCGATCGGCATCACCAACTGATTTTCAACACTGGGGTGAACAACCTCGACAGCCAGTGGGCCGGGCTGCTGGTGTTCGACGACAGCGGTCGCGTGCTGGCCGCCAATCGTCGCGCCGACAGCCTGCTGGGTGCCGAGTTGCCTGGCCTGACCCTGCAACAGCTGTTCCGACTGACGCCCCAGGCTCTGCTCGACCATCCGCCGGAGCGCACCTTTGCCCTGCAGCCGCCAGGACGCAGCCGCCTGCAATGCCTGCTCAAGAAGCCCGCCCTGCGCCCTGCGCCGCCCGCCGCGCGACGTGGTTCCGACCCGCGCCTGGACAAGGCCTTGCAACAAGGGCTGCGCCTGCTGGAGAAGGATGTGCCCTTGCTGCTGCGCGGCGACACTGGCACCGGCAAGGAGGTGCTGGTCAAGGCCTTGCACCGGGCCAGCAGCCGCGGGTCGTGTCCACTGATTGCGGTCAATTGTGCGGCGATTCCCGCCGATCTGGTAGAGTCGGAGCTGTTCGGCTACGAACGTGGCGCCTTCACCGGCGCCAGCCACAAGGGCAGCCCCGGCCTGGTGCGCAAGGCCGACAAAGGCATCCTGTTCCTCGACGAGATCGGTGACATGCCGCTGCCCACCCAGGCGCGACTGTTGCGCGTGCTGCAGGAGCGCTGCATCCAGCCGCTGGGGGGCGGCGATCCAATACCGGTCGATATCCGCCTGATTTCCGCGACCCATGAAGACCTGCGCCAACGGGTACAGGCCGGGTTATTCCGCGAGGATCTGTACTATCGCCTGGCGGGCATGACCTTGCACCTCCCGACCCTGAACGAACGCAGCGACAAGCGTGAACTGATCGAGCAGGTGTGGGAGACGCACCGCGAAGCACAGCAGACTGCCGGTTTCAGCGACGAGGTGTGGGCGGCCTTCATGGTCCATCCCTGGCCGGGCAACGTGCGCCAGCTGGCAGCGGTGGTCAAGGTGGCGCTGGTGCTGGCCGATCAGGACGTCATTGGCCTTGAGCATCTGCCTGAAGATTTCCTCCTCGAAGCCGGTCTGCAACCAGCGCAGGCACCTGCCTCGCCTCGGCCACTGCTGACCCTGGCCAAGGTCAGCGACCTGGGTGAGCTGCTGCAGGCCAGCGACGGCAACATCTCCCGCCTGGCCCGGCGCCTCGGTGTCAGCCGCAACACCCTGTACAAGCGCTTGCGCGCTCAGGGCCACGCGCTATGAGTATGAGCTGTGGATTCAGCTCTTGCCGAAAGTCTGCGACGGTCGGCGCAGGGTCGGGTCGAAGGGGTTCAGGCGCGGGCCGATGGCGGCAGCCTCGCGCTTGAGCAGCTCGACCACCGTGGGCAGTCGGTCGGGGCCGAGCCGATCGCTGATGGTGGCGACGCTGAGGGCTGCGACCGCATGGCCGTCGCGGTCGAGTATCGGCACCGCCAGGCCCGCCATGCCGGGCAACACGCCGGTGTTGCGCGCGGCATAACCGAGCTGGCGCACGCTGGCGACCTCCGAACGCAGCAGCACTTCGTCGTACAGGTGCAGGTCCCTGAGCCGCGGCAGGTTGTAGTGGATCACGGTTTCGCGCTCATCCTCGGGCAGGAACGCGAGGATGGCCAGACTGCCCTGGCCTACCCCCAGTGCGACGCGGCCACCGATGTCGCCGGTGAAGGTCCGAATCGGGTAAGGCCCTTCGCTGCGGTCCAGGCAGATCGCGTCGAAACCACTGCGCGCGAGCAGGAACAGCGAGTCACCCAAAGAGGCCGACAACCGCAGCAGGCTGGGCCGTGCCAGCTCGCGCAGGTTGCTGCCGTTACCGGCACGCGCGGCCAGGGCGAAGAATTCCAGGCTCAGCCGATAGCGTTTGCTGCGGGCATCCTGCTCGACCATGCCCTCCTCCACCAGCCCGCGCAACAGCCGATGGGTGGTGGGTTGCGACAGACCGATGCGCTCGGCGAGCTGGATCACCCGCTCACCCTCGGCTGGCGCAGCCGACAAGCCACGCAATACGGCGAACAGCCTGGACACGCTGCCTACACCGGGCTCGATATTCCGATCGGTGGAATCATTATCCATAACCTGCGCACCTGATTTCATTGAAAGGATTAATTCGAAAATACCTACCCGCTCAGTGAAATAAGCGCTTTCGCCATCCTAGCCTTCGTCCTACTCTTCGTCCACGGGGCGAGACCAACAATAGCCGGCAGCCGACTCAGATCGAGCGCCACCCCACTGCAGGACCCCTTTCGCCTCTGCCCTCGATCAACGCACCGCACATGCGGCCGACAATGACAGGTAGAACGCAGCCATGGCCTTTCTCGAACTTCAAGCACTGTGCAAACGCTACGGATCCGTACAGGCCGTGGTGGCGACCGACCTGAGCGTCAGCCAGGGCGAGTTCGTCTCGCTGCTCGGCCCTTCGGGCTGCGGCAAGACCACCACGCTGCAGATGATTGCCGGTTTCGTCGACGTGACCAGCGGCCGGATCGTCCTCGACGGACGCGACATCACCCACGCCAAACCCAGCAGCCGCGGCCTGGGCGTGGTGTTCCAGAGCTATGCGCTGTTTCCGCACATGAGCGTGCGCGACAACGTCGCGTTCGGGCTGAAGATGCGCAAGGTGAGCAACAGCGACATTCGCACCCGCGTCGACCAGGTGCTGGCGCTGGTGCGCCTGACCGCGCATGCCGAGCGCTATCCGCGGGAGCTTTCGGGAGGCCAGCGCCAGCGCGTGGCCCTGGCCCGTGCCCTGGTGATCCAGCCGCCAGTGCTGCTGCTCGACGAGCCGTTGTCCAACCTCGACGCGAGCCTGCGCGAGGAGATGCAGTTCGATATTCGCCGCATCCAGTGCGAAGTCGGCATCACCACCCTGATGGTGACCCATGACCAGGCCGAAGCCCTGTCCATCAGTGACCGGGTGGTGGTGATGCAAGCGGGCCAGGTCACTCAGATCGATGAACCCTACAAACTGTACGAGCACCCGCGCACGCCGTTCATTTCCGGCTTCGTCGGCAAGGCTAACCTGCTGCCTGGCGAATACGACGCGCTGGGCCAGCCACAGGCGCTGGCCCAAACCGGGGACGGCGAACTGATGTTGAGCCTGCGCCCGGAGAAGATCGACATCTGCACCGCCGGTGAAGGCCGTATTCAAGGACGCATCGTCACCCGCTACTTTCTGGGCAGCCAATGGTTGTACCGCCTGGACACCGCCTTGGGCGAAATCACCGTGGTGCGCCGCAACGATGGCAGCGCACCGCTGGCAACCGGCATCACTGTCGGCCTGGACTGGCCGCACGAACTGCTTCGCGTCCTGGATCACGAGGTCTGCGCATGAGCCGCGGATACCTGCTGTCGGCGCCGGCGCTGGCGCTGTTCGTCGCCCTGCTGATCGTGCCGTTGGGCCTGACGCTGGTGCTGTCGTTCAACCTGTTCGACTACGAGGTGGGGGTCAAGAGCGACAGCTATACGCTGGCCAATTACGCCAGTTTGCTCAGTGACAGCTACTTCTATGAAATCTTCTGGCGGACCTTCTGGATCAGTGCGCTGGTAACCCTGCTGTGCGTGGTGATCGGCGTACCGGAGGCTTACATTCTCAGCCGCATGGGTACACCGTGGCGCTCGATCTTCCTGATCCTGATCCTCACACCGCTGCTGATTTCAGTGGTGGTGCGCGCCTTTGGCTGGAGCCTGCTGCTGGGTGCCGACGGGCTGATCAACCAGGCCATCGCCGCGCTGGGCGGACGCCCGCTGAAAATGCTCTACACACCGTTCGCGGTGATTCTGGCACTGGTCCACGTCATGCTGCCCTTCATGATCATCCCGGTCTGGACCTCGCTGCAGAAGCTCGACCCGGCAGCCGAGCAGGCTGCGCAGTCGCTGGGCGCAAGCCAGGCGAAGGTCATGCGCATGGTGGTGTTGCCACAGATCATGCCCGGGGTGCTGTCGGGCACGCTGATCGTCTTCGGACTGGCGGCCAGCTCGTTCGCCATCCCCGGCCTGCTGGGTGGTCGGCGCTTGAAGATGGTCGCCACGGTGGTCTACGACCAGTACCTCTCGGAACTCAACTGGCCCATGGGCGCGACCATTGCCGTGGCGCTGTTGCTGGCCAACCTGCTGATCATGCTGTCCTGGAACCGCCTGGTCGAAGGTCGCTACAAGAAAGCCCTGGGGGAATGATCGATGTCCAAGAACGGTCCGTTGGCCCTGTCGTTTCATGCCCTGGTGGTGGTGTTCATGCTGGCTCCGCTGGTGGTGGTGTGCCTGGTGGCGTTCACCCCGGAGAACACCCTCACCCTGCCCACCTCCGGCTTTTCCCTGCGCTGGTTTCGCGCGGTTTTCGAGCGCGCCGACTTCATCGACGCGTTCTATAACAGCCTGATCCTGGCTGTGGTGGCCGCGACCCTGACGACCTTGATCGCCGTACCGGCGGCGCTGGCGATCACCCGTTATCACTTTCCGGGACGCAACTTTCTCAATGCGCTGTTTCTGTCGCCGATCATCATTCCGCACCTGGTGCTGGGTGTGGCCATGCTGCGCCTGTTCGCGCTGATGGGCGTCAATGGCAGTTTCGTCTGGCTGATGCTGGCTCACGTGGTGGTGATCACGCCCTATGTGCTGCGTCTGGTGATCGCCGCCGCCATCGGTATCGATCGCAGCGCCGAACAGGCGGCGGAGTCGCTGGGCGCAAGTCGGTTCACCCTGTTTCGGCAGATCACCTTGCCGATGATCCTGCCGGGGGTCGCCGGAGGCTGGTTGCTGGCGTTCATCAACAGCTTCGACGAGGTGACCCTGTCAATCTTCGTCACCTCCCCCGCGACCCAGACCTTGCCGGTGCGCATGTACGTATACGCCACGGAATCCATCGACCCGATGATGGCAGCGGTGTCGGCGCTGGTGATCGCCTTGACCGCCGCGACCATGATTCTGCTCGACCGGGTGTGTGGGCTGGACCGCGTACTGGTGGGGAAAAACTGATGGCCTTGTTCAAGCGTCTGACCGAACTCGATCGGCCTTCGGTGCCGTTCACCCTCGACGGACAGGCCGTGAGCGCCCTGGCGGGGGATACCCTGCTCACCGCCGTGCTGACCTGCGCCGACCATGTGCGTGGTAGCGACTTCAGTGCCCAGGCCCGTGCCGGCTTCTGCCTGATGGGCGCCTGCCAAGACTGTTGGGTTCGATTGGGCGACGGCCGCAGGGTACGTGCCTGCGCCACGCCCCTTGAAGCGGGCATGCAGGTCGACCGCGACCTGGGGCGGCGCTCGTGAGCGCGGTGGTGGTCGTGGGCGCCGGACCGGCTGGCATCCGTGCGGCGCAGACCCTGGCTGCCCACGGCCTGCGGCCGTGCCTGGTGGACGAAGCCCAGCAGGGTGGCGGCCAGGTCTACCGGCGTGCGCCGGGTAATTTCCAGCGCCCGGCCAGTCAACTTTATGGCTTCGAAGCGCGCAAGGCGGGGGCGGTGCATCAGGCGCTGGACGCGCTGAGCGCGCAGATCGACTACCGTCCCGACACGTTGGTGTGGAACGCCGAGGATGGCCACCTGCACACACTCAGCCAGCAGCGGGTCGGCACCGTCCAGTACGATCGCCTGTTGATTGCCACCGGCGCCACCGACCGCATCCTGCCAGTACCAGGCTGGACGTTGCCCGGCGTGTACAGCCTCGGCGCCGCGCAGATCGCGCTCAAGGCCCAGGGTTGCGCCATCGGCGAACGAGTGGTCTTCGCGGGCAGCGGGCCGTTGCTGTACCTGGTGGCCTATCAGTACGCGAAGGCCGGCGCACGGGTGCTGGCCGTGCTGGACAGCTCGCCCTTCGGTGCCCAGGTCGCTGCCCTGCCCCGGCTGTTGCTTCAGCCTGCGACCCTGGCCAAGGGCCTGTACTACCGGGCCTGGCTGACTGCCCACGGGATCGCCGTACATCAGGGCGCGACCCTGGTCGAGGTCGTCGGCGAGCAAAAAGTTGAAGCCGTCACCTGGCAGCGCGCTGGCAGCCGGCACAGCCTGGCCTGCGATGGGCTGGCCTTCGCCCATGCGTTGCGCAGCGAAACGCAACTGGCCGACCTGCTCGGCTGCCAATTCACTTGGAGCCCGCTCAATCGCGCCTGGTTGCCGAGCCGCGATCAAGCCGGGCGCAGCAGCGTGCCGAGCGTGTACCTGGCCGGCGACGGTGCCGGGATCATGGGCGCCGATGCGGCGGAAATGGCCGGCGAGCGCGCAGCATTGGCCCTGCTCGAAGACATGGGCGTCACCATTGACAGCGAACGTGGCCCACAGCTCGAGCGACGGCTGGCGCGCATCCACGGGTTTCGCGTCGGCCTGGAAGCCGCATTCTCGTTCCCCGAGCAGTGGGCCAGCCAGGCCCCCGACGACTTGATGCTGTGCCGATGCGAGGAAATCAGCGTCGGCGAAGTTCGCCAGGTGGTCGCTCAGGGCCACACCGATATCAACCGGGTCAAGGCCCATTGCCGCGTCGGCATGGGCCGGTGTCAGGGACGCATGTGCGGCAGCGCAGCGGTGGAAATCATCGCCCAGGCGGCCGCGTGCTCACCGCAGCAAGTCGGTCGCCTTCGCGCCCAGGCGCCGATCAAACCCCTCCCCTTCGGTGTCGAGGTGCAGCCATGAGCCGCGTCGCTGAAATCGATGTGATCATCATCGGCGGCGGGATTGTCGGTGCTTCGGCGGCCCTGATGCTGGCGTTGCGCGGTCAGCGCGTGGTGCTGCTGGAGCGTGATTTCTGTGGATCGCGCTCAAGTGGCGTGAACTACGGCGGCGTACGCCGTCAGGGCCGCTCGCTGGTGCAACTGCCCCTGTCCCAGCGTGCCCATGAACTGTGGAGCGACCTGCCCGGCTTGATCGGTATCGATGGCGAGTATGTCCGTTCGGGCCATCTGAAGCTGGCCCGCAGCGACACCGACATGGCCAAGCTGCATGCCTGGGCCGACGCTGCCGCCGATTTCGACCTAGGTGTTGAGTTGCTTGACCATGGTCAGTTGCGCCAGCGGTTTGCCTGGGTCGGCGACGTGGCGGTCGGCGCGTCGCTGTGCAGCGGTGATGGGCATGCCAACCCGCGTCTGGTGTCGCCGGCTTTCGCAGCCGCTGCCCGGCACGCCGGCGCGCGGATCGTGGAACAGGTCCAACCGCTGGCCTTCGACCATGACGGCCAGGTGTTCGTGGTGTCATGCAGCAATGGCGAACGGCTGCGCGCGCCCTGGCTGCTCAACTGTGCCGGGGCCTGGGCCAATCACATTGCCGAGCAATTCGGCGAGCACGTACCCATGACCAGCGGGCACCCGGCCATGCTGGTCACCGAGCCGCTACCGGTGGTCATGGACGTCAGCACCGGTGTCGAAGGCGGCGGTATCTATGCTCGCCAGGTGGCACGTGGCAATTGCGTACTCGGCGGCGGGCAGGGTTTTGCGCTGGACCCGTTGCGGGCGCGCCCCGGCCAGCTGGCGACCTTGGATATCCTGCGCAACGCCGTCGAGTTGTATCCGTTCCTGCACGGTGCACAGGCAATCCGCACCTGGAGCGGGACCGAAGGTTATCTGCCCGATCGAGAGCCCGTGATCGGACACAGCCAGGTACAACCGGGCCTGATCCACGCCTTCGGCTTTGCCGGGGCCGGTTTCCAGATCGGCCCCGCCGTCGGTGAAGCCCTGTCGCAACTGGTCGTCGAAGGCCGCAGCCGGGCGCCGATCGACGCGTTTTCCATCCAACGCTTTTCTCCCCTTGAACTGCATAAAGGAAGGTCGCTTTCATGAAGCCAGTCAAACGTACCGTTCACGCACTCTCCCTCGCTGCCCTGCTGGCCGCCACCGGCGCTCAGGCCGGGCCCACGCTCTACCTGGGCATGAACGGCGGCACCATGGAACGCTTATACGCCGACAAGGTGCTGCCAGCGTTCGAGCAGGCCAACGATGTGAAGGTGGTCATCGTGCCGGGCACCTCTTCGGACATTCTCGCCAAGGTTCAGGCGAGCAAGGACAATCCGCAGATCCACGTGATGTTCCTCGATGACGGCATCATGTACCGCGCCATTTCCATGGGCCTGTGCGACACCTTGCAGGACAGCGATGGCCTGGCGGCGATACCGGCCAAGGCCCGGATCAAGGATCAAGCGGCCGCAGTCAGCCTGGGCGTGACCGGGCTGGCCTACAACACGCGCCTGTTCAAGAAGAATGGCTGGGCGGCGCCGACTTCGTGGATGGACATGGCCGACAGCCGCTTCAAGGAAAAACTGGTGTTCCAGTCGCTGGCGTCATCGACCTTCGGGCTGCACGGCTTCCTGATGTTCAACCGGCTGCAGGGTGGCAGCGAAACCGACGTCGAGCCGGGGTTCAAGGCGTGGCCGAAGACGGTGGGCCCCAATGTGCTGGAGTACATCGCAAGCTCGGCGAAGATCTCCGAGATGGTCCAGACCGACGAAGCGGCGCTGTTCCCACTGACGCCGACCCAGGTGACGGCCCTGAAGCTGCGCGGTGTTCCGGTCGAATACGCGCAACCCAAGGAAGGTGCGGTGGTGCTCAACGTCGCCGAGTGCGTGATTGCCAAGAACGATCAGCCCGAGCTTGCGCAGAAGCTGGCGGCCTATCTGCTGAGCCCCGAGGCGCAAGCACCGGCGCTGGAAGAAGGCGACCAGATACCGTCCAACCCCAACACACCGACCACCGAAAAGACCCGTGGCCAGGTGCAGGCGATGGAGAAGTACCTGGAGACGGCAGTGGCCATCGACTGGGACCAGGTCAACCAGCTCCGCCCCGCCTGGAACGCCCGCTGGAGCCGCTCGATCGAGCGCTAGGTAGGTGGCCGACGTTGCGCGCTACCCGGTGACAGTGGTGCATTGATGGCTACCGTCGTGACACTCGTTCAAATTCCTGAAACAGGAAAGCCCCGCTGATACGGGGCTTTCTGCATTCAAAACTTCAACAGGATCGTCAAAGCTGCGCCTGTCGTAGCGCCAATGGCACCAATGAATCCTGCAAGGACCATCATGGGGTACAGCGTTCGCTCCCTCGCAAGCTTTCCGGCTTCGGCGTTGAGCTTGGCGGTCTCGGCCATCAGCTTGCCAATATTGGCATGGATCTGCTCGAGTTCGACGGGTTCGAATTTGGGTGGGGTTTGCATGAAATATCCCTTTCGGGTCGAGGGTCTGGCAGATGCTCGACCCTCCGGTCACCTGTGGCACTAAGGCTGAATACAAAACAGCTGGCAAGCATTTGTTGGATCAATTACACCGTGCCGTCCAAGGTTCGTCAATCCGATTGATACACCTCGAATCAACTCTCTCAGGATCGCCGAAACAGGCAAAAAGACACTTCCCAATAGTGTCCAGGACTCACCGCTGTGGATCGTATCCAGCACATCCACTGACCGCAGATAGCGCTATGGCTCAGTGGCTGGCGACAGGCCAGCCGTGAACCTGGTCAGTCCGCCAACCGCCAGGTCGTGACACCTTTGCTGTCTTCAAGCACCACCCCCATGGCCGTCAACTCGTCGCGGATGCGGTCCGATTCGGCCCAGTCCTTGTCGGCGCGGGCCGCCAGGCGTGCGGCGATGAGGGTGTCCACCTGGGCCGCATCGACGCGACCGGCTGCGCCGGCTTGCAGGAATTCGTCGGAGTCCAGCTGCAATACGCCGAGCAATCCACCCAATTCGCGCAGGCGGCTGGCCAAACCCGCGGCAGCGTCGACATCGCTGTCGCGCAACCGGTTGATCTCGCGCACCAGATCGAACAACACCGCACAGGCTTCCGGCGTGCCGAAATCATCGTTCATGGCATTGGCAAAGCGTTCGACGAATGCCTCGCCACCCGCCGCCGCCACCTTGGGCAAGCCCTTGAGCGCATGGTAGAAACGCTCCAGCGCCCCCTTGGCTTCCTTGAGGCTGTCTTCGGAATAGTTGATCGAGCTGCGGTAGTGGCTCGAGACCAGCAGGTAGCGCACCACCTCGGGCTGATATTTCTCCAGCACGTCGCGGATGGTGAAGAAGTTGTTCAACGACTTGGACATCTTCTCGCCGTTGATCCGGATCATCCCGCAATGCAGCCAGGCGTTGGCGTAAGGCTTGCCAGTGGCCGCCTCGCTCTGGGCGATCTCGTTCTCGTGGTGCGGGAATTCCAGATCGTTGCCACCACCGTGGATGTCAAAGGTGTCGCCCAGGCAGCAGGTCGACATCACCGAGCACTCGATGTGCCAGCCCGGACGGCCTGGGCCCCACGGTGACTCCCAGCTTGGCTCGCCAGGCTTGACGCCCTTCCACAGGACGAAATCGAGCGGATCCTGCTTGGCC
The DNA here is from genome assembly GCF_029960215.1 of Pseudomonas sp. PS01301. Taxonomy (NCBI): domain Bacteria; kingdom Pseudomonadati; phylum Pseudomonadota; class Gammaproteobacteria; order Pseudomonadales; family Pseudomonadaceae; genus Pseudomonas; species Pseudomonas sp. PS01301. The sequence continues at coordinate 123,702 of NZ_JASCPM010000009.1, forward strand.
TCTTCCACCTCGATGCGCGCACCAATGCGCAGGTCTTCGATCTTCTTGCGCGACAGCTTGCCGTAGCCCTGGAACTTGCCGACCCGGTAGTACACGTCGCCGTTGCCCGGTGCGTAGGCGTAGCCCTTGTCGATCAAGGTCTGAATCATCGCCAGCATGCCCGGGATGTGGTCGGTGGCACGCGGCTCCTGGTCCGGCTTGAGGATGTTCAGGCGCGCTTCGTCCTCGTGCATCGCATCGATCATGCGCGCGGTCAGGGCATCGAAGCTTTCGCCGTTGTCCCGCGCACGGTTGATGATCTTGTCGTCGATGTCGGTGATGTTGCGTACGTAGGTCAGCTCATAGCCGCTGTAGCGCAGCCAGCGCGTGACCAGGTCGAAGGCGACCATGCTGCGCCCGTGGCCCAGATGGCAGTAGTCGTACACGGTCATGCCGCACACGTACATGCGCACCTTGTTGCCGTCCAGCGGCGTGAAAACCTCTTTGCTCTTGCTCAGCGTGTTGTAGATGTTCAGCACAACGATTCCTCAACTTGGCCTGGCGAGGCTCAGCCCCACGAGTCACGCAGGGTGACGGTACGGTTGAACACCGGACGACCGGGTTGCGTGTCGGCCAGGTCGGCGCAGAAATAACCTTCGCGTTCGAACTGGAAACGATCTTCCGGCGCGGCGTTGGCCAGCGACGGCTCGGCGCGACAGCCACGCAGCACCTGCAGGGAGTCGGGGTTGATGTTGTCGAGGAACGTGGCGCCGTCTTCGGCCTTCTCCGGGTTGGCCGAACGGAACAGGCGATCGTACAGGCGCACTTCGCACTCGACGCTGGCGGCGGCCGGCACCCAGTGGATCACGCCTTTGACCTTGCGCCCTTCCGGGTTCTTGCCCAGGGTGTCCGGGTCGTACGAGCAGCGCAGTTCGACGATGTTGCCGTCGGCGTCCTTGATCGCTTCGTCGGCACGGATCACGTAGCTGCCGCGCAGGCGCACTTCACCGTTGGGTTCCAGGCGCTTGTAGCCCTTGGGCGGCGCTTCCATGAAGTCGTCGCGATCGATGTACAGCTCGCGCTCGAAGGGCAAGGCGCGCACGCCCATGTCTTCCTTCGGATGGCGCGGCAGTTCGAGGTGCTCGACCTGGCCTTCCGGGTAGTTGGTGATCACCACCTTGAGCGGACGCAGCACGCACATGGCGCGCGGTGCCGTGCGGTCGAGGTCGTCACGGATGCTGAATTCGAGCATCGACATATCGACCACGCCGTCGGAACGGTTGGTGCCGATCATGTCGCAGAAGTTGCGGATCGACGCCGGGGTGTAGCCACGACGGCGGAAGCCGGAAAGCGTCGACATGCGCGGATCGTCCCAGCCGTGCACGTGCTGCTCGTCGACCAGTTGCTTGAGCTTGCGCTTGGAGGTGATGGTGTAGTTGAGGTTCAGGCGGCTGAACTCGTACTGGCGCGGGTGCGCCGGCACCGACAGGTGGTCCAGGAACCACTCGTACAGCGGCCGATGGCCTTCGAACTCCAAGGTGCAGATCGAGTGCGTGATGCCTTCGATGGCATCGGACTGACCGTGGGTGAAGTCGTAGTTGGGATAAATGCACCACGCATCGCCGGTCTGGTGGTGATGGGCGTGGCGGATGCGATAGAGGATCGGGTCGCGCAGGTTCATGTTCGGCGAGGCCATGTCGATCCGGGCGCGCAGCACCCGCTCGCCGTCCTTGAATTCGCCGGCCTTCATGCGTGCGAACAGGTCCAGGTTTTCCTCGACGCTGCGCTCGCGGAACGGGCTGTTGCGGCCCGGCTCGGTGAGGTTGCCGCGGTATTCACGGGCCTGCTCCGGGGTCAGGTCGCAGACGTACGCATCGCCCTGCTTGATCAGCTCGACGGCCCAATCGTGCAACTGGTCGAAGTATTGCGACGCGTAACGCTCTTCACCGGCCCACTCGAAGCCCAGCCACTTGATGTCGCGCTTGATGGCGTCGATGTATTCCTGGTCTTCCTTGGCCGGGTTGGTGTCGTCGAAACGCAGGTTGCAGACACCGCCGAATTCCTGGGCCAGGCCGAAGTTGACGCAGATCGACTTGGCATGGCCGATGTGCAGATAGCCGTTTGGCTCGGGCGGGAAACGAGTGACGATCTGGCTGTGCTTGCCGGCGTCCAGGTCGGCCTGGATGATCGGGCGCAGGAAGTTGGTAGGCACGGCAGGGCCATTGCCTTTGGAGGTGGGAGCGTTGTCGGCGGTGGGCTTGCTCATTGGAATCCTTGAACGAACGATGCGGCGGCAGCCAGGGTAGGCCGACCAAATCAAAGCGCTTATCATAGCCGAAGCGGTCAACCGGCTGACAGGCCAGCCCCGACAAACTATCGGGTAAATCCTGCGGCATGGAAAAAAACAGCCTTTGAATGGCTATCGGCGCCTGTAAACTGGGCGCCGTCGTTACCGGATGCTCGACAGAGCATTCCCACAGAACATGCTTCATAGACAGAGAGAGCCCCATGTCCAACGTCAAACTGACCACCAACCACGGCGACATCGTGCTGCAACTGAACGCCGAGAAAGCCCCGCTGACCGTGGCCAACTTCATCGAGTACGTCAAAGCCGGTCACTACGAGAACACCGTGTTCCACCGCGTGATCGGTAACTTCATGATCCAGGGCGGCGGTTTCGAGCCAGGCATGAAAGAGAAGAAGGACAAGCGTCCGAGCATCCAGAACGAAGCCGACAACGGCCTGCCGAACAAGAAGTACTCGGTCGCCATGGCCCGCACCATGGAGCCGCATTCGGCGTCGGCGCAGTTCTTCATCAACGTGGGCGACAACAGCTTCCTCAACCATACCTCGAAAACCACCCAGGGCTGGGGCTACGCCGTGTTCGGTGAAGTGATCGAAGGCCAGGACGTGGTCGACAAGATCAAGGGTGTGTCCACCACCTCCAAGGCGGGTCACCAGGACGTGCCGGCTGAAGACGTGATCATCGAGAAAGCCGAGATCGTTGAGTGATACTGCTGATCTCCGATCTGCACCTGCAGGAAGAACGCCCGGACATCACCCGGGCGTTTCTGGATTTCCTCGGCGGGCGCGCGCGCTCGGCCGAGGCGCTGTACATCCTGGGCGACTTCTTCGAAGCCTGGATCGGCGACGACGCCATGACCCCCTTTCAATCGTCCATCTGCGCAGCGCTGCGTGCGCTCAGCGACGGTGGCACGCAGATCTTCCTGATGCACGGCAACCGTGATTTCCTGATCGGTTCCACCTTCTGCAAAAAAGCCGGCTGCACCCTGCTGGCCGATCCGAGCGTGGTACGCCTCAATGGCGAACCGGTGCTGTTGATGCACGGCGACAGCCTGTGCACTCTCGACGAAGGCTACATGCGCCTGCGTCGCGTGCTGCGCAACCCGCTGACGCTGTTCGTCCTGCGGAACCTGCCGCTGAGCACCCGTCACAAGCTTGCCCGCAAGCTGCGCAGTGAAAGCCGGGCACAGACGCGAATGAAGGCCAGCGACATCGTCGATGTGACGCCTGAAGAGGTGCCACGGGTGATGCGCCAGCACGGCGTATCCACCCTGATTCATGGACACACCCACCGCCCGGCGGTGCACGCGGTGCAGATCGGTGATCTACCGGCGCGGCGTATCGTGCTGGGGGACTGGGATGCACAAGGCTGGGTGCTGCAGGTGGATGAGCACGGTTTCGACCTGGCGCCGTTCGATTTCACCGCGCAGCCTGCCTGACGCACCGCGCCGCCCTGTTCGCGGCCACTGGCCGCTCCTACAGATACCGCGCCACCTGCGGGAGGCCCGATCTCAATGTCCACCCCCGGCCGCCGGTCCCGCCTTCGCGGTGAACGGCGGCTTGGCCAGCCACACCAGCAGCACCAGCCCGGCGAAGATCCACCCCATCAGGGTGAAATAATCGACCGTGCTCAGCATGTAGGCCTGGCTGTTCACCATCTGCTCCATCCGTGCATACGCCTGGGGTGTACTGCCGCCCATCTGTTCCAGTGCATGGCGGGTAATCGGATCGTAGGTGCTGATGCTCTCGGTCAGGTAGGCATGGTGCTGATCGGCGCGGCGGATCCAGATCCAGGTCGTCAGCGAGGCGGCGAAGCTGCCGCCCAGGGTGCGCAGAAAGGTCGCCAGGCCCGACCCGTCGGCGATCTGCTGCGGTGGCAGGTCCGACAGCAGAATGCTCAAGGTGGGCATGAAGAACAGCGCCACCCCTGCCCCCATGAACATCTGCACCAGGGCCACGTGCTGGAAATCCACCTGGCTGTTGAACCCGGCGCGCATGAAGCAGCTGGTGCCGATGGCCACGAACGCCAGGCCCGCGAGCAGACGCAAGTCGAACTTGTGTGCGTACTTGCCCACGAAGGGCGACATCAACACCGGCAGGATGCCGATCGGTGCCACGGCCAGGCCCGCCCAGGTCGCGGTGTAGCCCATCTGGGTCTGCAGCCACTGGGGCAGGATCAGGTTGATGCCGAAGAATCCGGCGTAGCCGAAAACCAGCACCAGCGTACCGATGCGAAAGTTGCGGAACGCGAACAGCCGCAGGTTCACCACCGGATGCTCGTCGGTCAGCTCCCAGATGACGAACGCCGTCAGGGCCACCGCCGAGATGACCGAACCGATAACGATGAAACTCGACTCGAACCAGTCCAGGTCATTGCCCTTGTCCAGCACCACCTGCAAGGCACCGACGCCGATGATCAAGGTGATCAGCCCGACGTAGTCCATGGGCTGCCGGCTCAGGTGCACAGGCCGTTTGGCCATCTGCTGGCGCACCACCGCACAGGCGAACAGGCCGATGGGGATGTTGATGAAGAAGATCCATGGCCAGCTGTAACTGTCTGTGATCCAACCGCCCAGGATCGGCCCGGCGATCGGCGCCACCACCGTGACCATGGCGAGCAGCGCCAGCGCCATGCCGCGCTTGGCCGGCGGATACACGGCAATCAACAGGGTCTGTGTCATTGGATACAACGGGCCGGCGACCAGCCCCTGAACAACCCGAAAACCGACCAGCTCGGGCATCGAGGTGGAAATACCGCACAGGAACGAGGCCAGCACGAACAGCATCGTGGCCCACAAAAACAGCTTCACTTCGCCGAAGCGCCGGCTCAGCCAGCCGGTCAGCGGCAAGGCGATGGCGTTGCTCACCGCGAACGAGGTGATGACCCAGGTACCCTGCTCGGAACTGACGCCCAAATTGCCGGAAATGGTCGGCAGGGCGACGTTGGCAATGGTGGTGTCGAGCACCTGCATGAAGGTCGCCAGCGACAGGCCGATGGTGCAGAGCAACAGGCTTGGCGGCGTGAACGAGGCTTTGGAATCCATGATCCACCCTTTGCAATGCGAGACCGCGCCGACCCGTGACGGGCCGGCTCGGGTAGATCAGCGGGTGGCCGTGGTGCCGGACGCTGCGCTGTTGTCGTGGATCAACTGGGCGATCATGGCATCCGCTTCACCCAACTGCTTGTCGTAGACGTTGGTGGTGAAGGACGCCTGCTGCGGCGGTTGTTGCGCCAACACCGGCCCGCTCTGGTCGTGCAGGTCGACATCCACCACCGTCGACAGGCCGATGCGCAGCGGATGCTCGCTCAACTGTTGCGGATTGATGTGCACCCGCACCGGCACCCGCTGGACGATCTTGATCCAGTTGCCCGTGGCGTTCTGCGCCGGCAACAAGGCGAAGGCACTGCCGGTGCCCGCACCGAGGCTGTCGATGGTGCCGCTGTACTTCACCTCGTCGCCATACAGATCGCTGGTGATGTCCACCGGCTGGCCGATGCGCATGTGGCGCAGCTGGGTTTCCTTGAAATTGGCGTCGATCCACAACTGGTTCAGCGGAATCACCGCCATGGTCGGCGTTCCCGGCTCGATACGCTGGCCCAGCTGCACGGTGCGTTTGGCCACATAGCCGGTCACCGGGGCGATCAAGGTGGTACGAGCATGGGCCAGGTAGGCCTGACGCAACTGTGCAGCCGCCGCCCGCACGTCGGGGTGGTTGGACACCTGGGTGGCATCGACCAGCGCAGTCGAGGTCGCCAGTTGCTGTTGGGTATTGCTCAGGGCGCTCTGCGCCGAAATCAGATCGTCGTGGGCGTGGGACAGTTCTTCCTGGGAGATCGCCCCGTCGGACGCCAGGTTCTTGCGTCGGCCATAGTTGTCCTGGGCGCGCTGCACTTCCGCCTTGCGCGCAGCCACCTGGGCCTTCATGCCGTCGACGTTGCTGTACAGGCCGCGCACCTGGCGTACCGCCTTGGCCAGATTGGCCTGGGCATTCTGCAGATCGATCTGCGAGTCGTTCGGGTCAAACTGCACCAGGGGCTGGCCTTCGTGGACGAGATCGCCATCGTCGGCACCGATGCTGATCACCGTGCCGGTGGTCAACGGCGTGATTTCCACCACGTTGCCGTTTACGTAGGCATCGTCGGTGCTCTCGTTCCAGCGCCCGTACAGGGTGTACCAGGCCCAGACGCCCAGACCGCCCAGCACCACCAGGGCCAGCAGGATGAACAACCAGAGTTTGCGCTTGCGTCGATTGGCCGGGGCCTTGTCGTCGGCCGCCGGCGCTGCGGGTGGTTGCTGGGAAGCATTGGAATCAGTGGCAGTGGCCATGGCAGTTCACCTGAAAGGGTTCGGTCGGTGTTGCATCGAGCAGATCGGTCGGGGCGCTGACGTCGGAGTATTCAGCCGGCGGCAGCACCCAGCGCCAGCAGCGGATCCCCGGAAGCTTGCAACAGCTTCTTGAGAATCCGTTCCAGCTCGACGATCTCTTCACGATCGAGCATGCCCACCAGCTCGTTCATGGCGTTGGCGCCAATGACCGGCAGGCGCGCTGCCAGTGCCTGGCCTTCATCGGTCAGCACCAGCTGCACCTGGCGTCGGTCGGCGGCGCTGCGCTGGCGCCGGATCAATTGCTTGTGTTCCAGCCGGTCGAGCATGCGCGTCATCGAACCGCTGTCCAGCGACAGGTAGCGCGACATCTCCGCCGGCGTGTCGATGCCGAAACGGGCGTTGATGATCAGCACCTTGAATTGCGCTGCGGTCACGCCGTAGGGCACCAGATGTGTGTCCAGCAAACGATCCTTCAACGCCGATCCGCGGCCCAGCAGCAGGCCCAGGTTGCAGGTATGGAAGTCCTCGGGGGTGTAGTGATTCATGGGCCGGAAGCTGTCCACCTGTTAGCCGAATGCATGTCTGCGCGTGTGCATGGATACGATTTGTACATGATTCATACGTCGTCGAAACATAATGTTACTGCTTAGGCAGACAATGTCAAGGCAATGGTTAGCTTGCTAACATTAAGGTCGATCGGTCGCTTTGATGGGAAAAATTCACTCCATCCCGGTGCCCGCTGGCCAAAGCAAGCAGCGCTTGGGGCATAATGCTGGCGGTTTCACCCGTAGTGGGGGTCTTCATCTACCTATATGGCCCTCGTTTTCGTCACCCCTCGCCCGCAGGGTTTTCAAGCACATGATCAAATCTCTTCGTCCACTATTGCTCGCCGGCCTGATGCTGCCCCTGGCCCTTCCCCTCTGCGCTGCCCCCTTGAACACCACACTGCCGCCCAAGGTTCAACAGGCCATCAAGGCCAGCAAGCTGCAGAATGACGCCCTGTCTCTGGTGATGCTGCCGCTCAACGGCCCCGGCAGCCCGACCGTGTTCAACGCCGACGTATCAGTGAACCCGGCCTCGACCATGAAACTGGTCACCACCTACGCAGCCCTCGAACTGCTGGGCCCGACCTATCAGTGGAAGACCGAATTCTTCACCGACGGCACCCTGAGCAACGGTGTGCTCAACGGCAACCTCTACCTCAAGGGTGGCGGCGATCCCAAGCTGAACATGGAAAAACTCTGGCTGCTCATGCGTGACCTGCGCGCCAACGGCGTGCGTCAGGTGACCGGGGACCTGGTGCTGGACCGCAGTCATTTCATCCAGCCGCAGTTGCCAGCCTTCAACGATGACGGTGGCGACGAAAACGCGCCGTTCCTGGTCCGCCCGGACTCCCTGCTGGTCAACCTCAAGGCCTTGCGCTTCGTCACCCGCAACGACACCGGCAAGGTGCTGGTGTCGGTCGAACCACCGATCGCTACCATTCGCATCGACAACCAGGTCAAAGCGCTGCCGGGAACCAAGTGCACGGGCGACGTGCGCTACAACCCGATCACCCAGGCCGACGGCATGACCGTCGTGGTCAGCGGCCAGCTGGCAGAAGGCTGCAGCTCGCAGACCTACCTGTCGCTGCTCGACCACCAGAGCTATGCCGCAGGCGCGGTCCGCGCGATCTGGAACGAACTGGGCGGCACCATCCAGGGCGGCGACCGTGTCGGCACCGTACCCAAGACCGCGCGCGTGCTGGCGCGGGCCTTTTCGCCGGATCTGGTGGAAATCATTCGCGACATCAACAAGTACAGCAACAACACCATGGCCCAGCAGCTGTTCCTGAGCTTGGGCGAACGCTATCGCAACGAGGCCGACGGGGACGACGCCAAAGCCGCGCAGCGCGTGATTCGTGGTTGGCTGGCCAAGAAAGGCATCACCGCGTCGCACCTGGTGATGGAGAACGGCTCGGGGCTGTCCCGTGACGAGCGCGTCAGCGCGCGGGAGATGGCGACCTTGCTGCAGGCCGCCTGGAAAAGCCCTTACGCCGCCGAGTTCATGGCGTCGATGCCGATCGTGGGCATGGACGGCACCATGCGCAAACGCTTGAAGCGTACGGCGCTGCAAGGTGAAGGCCACATCAAGACCGGCACCCTGAACACCGTACGCGCCATCGCCGGCTACAGCCGCGACAGCAACGGCAACACCTGGGCGGTGGTCGCCATTCTCAACGATCCTCGCCCATGGGGCGCCTCATCGGTTCTGGATCAGGCGCTGCTGGACCTGTACTCGCAGCCAAAGGCCGCGTCTACCTCGCCCAACATCCAGTAATCATCAAATACTTGTGGGGGCGGGGCAGGCGGCTGAGCCCGCCCCCCGCGAAGGCAGCGCCACATCTCCTCAGGGAGTCACCGCGCCTGGATCTTCCAGGCCCGGTGAATCTTGCCGTTGCGGGCAAAGTCCTGATCTACCGTCTGCGCCGTGATTTCCTCGACTGCATAGCGCTCCGCCAGATTCGCATCGAGCTGGAACTTGCGGAAGTTGTTGGAGAAATACACCACGCCCCCCGGTGCCAACCGAGCGACCGCCAGGTCCAGCAGCTCGACGTGGTCGCGCTGCACATCGAACACCCCTTCCATGCGCTTGGAGTTGGAGAAGGTCGGCGGGTCGATGAAGATCAGGTCGTACTCTTCCCGATTGGCCTGTAGCCAAGCCATCACATCGCCCTGCTCCAGGCGGTTCTTGTCCGAGAAACCGTTCAGGGACAGATTGCGCCGCGCCCAATCCAGATAGGTCTTGGACAAGTCGACGCTGGTAGTGCTGCGCGCCCCGCCCTTGGCAGCGTGGACGCTGGCCGTGGCGGTGTAGCAGAACAGGTTGAGGAAACGCTTGCCAGCCGCTTCTTTCTGAATGCGCAGACGCATCGGCCGGTGGTCGAGAAACAGACCAGTGTCCAGGTAGTCGGTCAGGTTGACCAGCAACTGCACACCCCCTTCCTGTACCTGGGTGAACTGGCCCTGGGCACTCTGACGCTCGTACTGGCGAGTCCCGCTCTGGCGCTCGCGGCGCTTGATGATGACCCGACTCTTGTCGATGTTCAGTGCCTGCGGAATGGCCGCCAGGGCGTCGTATAGGCGCGCCGAGGCCTTCTCCGGATCGATCGACTTGGGCGCGGCGTATTCCTGCACATGCACCCAGTCGTGGTACAGATCGATGGCCATGGCGTATTCGGGCATGTCCGCGTCATACACCCGATAGCAATCGATACCCTCGCGCCGTGCCCATTTGCCCAAGGTCTTGAGGTTCTTCTGCAGGCGGTTGGCGAACATCTGCCCGCCTTCGCTCAGCCGCGCCTGTTCGACCACCGGCGCAGGCGCCGGTGCTGGCTTGACTGGGTTGCCGTTCTTGTTCACCCGTGCATACGGATCGGCCAGCGGTGGCGTGGTGTCCACCTGTTCGGCCTGCTCGCGCGCCGCCTGGCGCTGCTCGGGGGTGCGGCGCTCACCGGTGACGAACTGGTCGGGCGTTACCTTGATCAATAGCAGCTTGCAGGGCAAGGCGCCGTTCCAGAACGAATACTGCTTGTGGCTGCGGATACCCATGCGCTTGCCCAGGTCCGGCGCACCGGTGAACACCGCCGCTTCCCAGTTCAGGCAAGCCTGACGCAGGCGCTCGCCCAGGTTCTGATACAGGTACAGCAGACTGGCTTCGTCACCCAAGCGCTCGCCGTACGGCGGGTTGCAGATGACCAGGCCTTTCTGATTCTGATCCGGACGGGGCTCGAAGGTCGCCACCTCGCCCTGATAGACCTTGATCCAATCGCTGAGGCCAGCTCGCTCGACGTTGTTGCGCGCCGGCTGGATCAACCGCGGATCGGCTTCGTAGCCACGAATCCAGGCCGGGGTCTTGGCCAAGCCAGCCTCGGCGCGAGCCAGTGCCTCGTCGTGCAGCTTGCGCCACATGGCCGGGACATGGCCCAGCCAGGCGCTGAAACCCCAGCGGGTACGCTTGAGGTTGGGCGCGATGTCGGCAGCGATCATCGCCGCCTCCACCAGAAAGGTGCCTACACCACACATCGGGTCGGCCAGGGCGCCGCCTGCGGCAGCGATGCGTGGCCAGCCAGCGCGAATCAGAATGGCAGCGGCAAGGTTTTCCTTGAGTGGCGCGGCGCCCTGCTGCAGACGATAGCCACGCTGGTGCAGGCTGTGCCCGGACAGGTCGAGCGAGAGAATGGCTTCACCGCGATCCAGGCGCAGGTGCACGCGCAGGTCCGGATTGAGCTTGTCGACGCTGGGACGCTCGCCGCTGGGCGTGCGCAGCTTGTCGACGATGGCATCCTTGACCTTCAGTGCACCGAAGTGAGTGTTGTCGATGCCCGAGCCATGCCCACTGAATTCCACGGCCAGGGTGCCATCGGGTAGCAGGTGGTCCTGCCACTCGACATCGAGCACGCCGTGATAGAGCTCTTCAGCGTCTTTCATGGCAAAGCGCTTGAGCACCAACAACACGCGGTTGCCCAGGCGCGACCACAGGCACAGCCGGTAGGCGGTTTCCATGTCGGCCATCCCGCGCACGGCGGAAGTGTGTTCGCGGGTTTCTTCCAGCCCCAAGGCGGTGGCTTCCTCGGCCAGCAAGCCTTCGAGACCCTTGGGGCACGTGAGAAACAGTTCAAAACGGTCCGACATGGTATTTCCTGGCCCTTGCGGGCATCGATGAGAGGGCAAGCGCATTGCCCTTTCGAGGTTCAACCAGGCGCTTTACGCAATAGAGCGCCCGAACGACACCACCATGGTGTCAGCCCACCTCACCTGTTGCCATGTTCGGCGCAAAGATGAGGCAGAACGTGATTCTGCTGAAAAAAGGGCCGCTCAGGCGACCCTTCGTCGATTTAATGCCACATCGAAATCGAGATGATTCGCAATGGCATAGTGATCTCAAACTACGCTGCAGGCCCTGCACACGACGGACTTGCAGACCTCGGGCGCCAGAAGCACCTGCTTACTTATCGCCCATACCGCTAAATCGTTACGTGCTTATGACAAAACGATCATTCACATGACGCAGTTCAACGTTTAGAAATCACCTCAGGTCGTCGCTGCAATGGCGATGACATCACTGCTCGCCACGCCGGCAGCGAGCGCGATACCGGCAGACCATCTGCCTGGCCTCAGACGAGGCCGACGGGACATTACAGTCAATAGACAGAGGGCAACACCCTATGAGAAGACTTAAGCGTGATCCGTTGGAACGAGCATTTCTACGCGGATACCAGTATGGCATCCATGGCAAATCCCGCGAGCTTTGCCCTTTTACTCTACCGTCGGTACGCCAAGCCTGGATCAACGGCTGGCGCGAAGGACGCGGCGACAACTGGGACGGTATGACCGGCACTGCGGGAATCCATAGGCTCAACGAACTTCACGCCGTCGGCTGAAAACCTTTTTAACTCGTTCACCATGCACGCCCAACCAGGGCGGCGGGCTAGCGCCCAGGGGCCTCTTCACGGGGCCCCTTTCGCGCCTGGATTCAGCGAGTCGCCTGCAGCGCGGCAATGGCGTCCACTGACTCCCGGATCAATGCCGGCCCCTTGTAGATGAACCCCGAGTAGATCTGCACCAGGCTGGCACCGGCGGCGATCTTCTCAGCCGCATGCCCTCCTTCGGTAATACCGCCCGCCGCAATGATCGGCAACTTGCCACCCAGGGTCTGGGCCAGCACCTTGACGATGTGCGTGCTCTGTTCGCGCACCGGCGCCCCTGAAAGCCCCCCAGCTTCCTCTCCGTGCACGAGCCCCTCGACCCCTGCTCGGCCTAGCGTGGTGTTGGTGGCGATCACCGCATCCATCCCCGAATCGACCAGCGCCTGAGCCACCAGCGCGGTTTCTTCGTCACTCATGTCCGGGGCGATCTTGATCGCAAGGGGAACGTGACGACCGCTGTGGCCAGTCAACACTACCCGACGTTCGGCCAGGGTATCGAGCAGCTGCTTGAGCGAATCGCCGAACTGCAGGCTGCGCAGGCCGGCGGTATTGGGGGAGCTGATGTTGACCGTGATATAGCTGGCGTGATCGTAGACCTTGTTCAGGCAGATCAGGTAGTCATCGACCGCCTGCTCGACCGGCGTGGTCAGGTTCTTGCCGATGTTGATACCCAGCACGCCCCGATACTTGGCGGCTTTCACACGCGCCACCAGATTGTCGACGCCCAGGTTGTTGAAGCCCATGCGATTGATGATCGCCGTGGCCTCCGGCAGACGAAACAGCCGGGGCTTGGGGTTGCCTGGCTGCGGACGCGGGGTCACGGTCCCGATTTCGACGGAACCGAAACCCAATTGAGCGAAACCGTCGATGGCCGCGCCGTTCTTGTCCAGCCCAGCCGCCAGCCCGACCGGGTTATCGAACTGCAGCCCCATGACCGTCACCGGCAAGCGTGCCGGCGGCTTGGTAAGCAGGCCGTTGAGGCCCAGGCGGCCACCAGCGCCGATCAGGTCCAGCGACAGGTCGTGGGAGGTTTCTGCGGACAGTTTGAATAACAGCTGGCGGGCCAGAGTGTACATAGGCGGGCTGAGCTCGGTGGAAGCGATAGAGGGGTGCGATTGTGCCAGATTCGGACCTGGTTAGGTATGCCGGCTCCCCTGCCGGCCACCAAATCGCAGGCAAAGAAAAGCCCGGCCTAAGCCGGGCTCTTCGTTGAAGCGGTCGCTAATTACTTAGCTTGAGCTTCTACTTCAGCTTCTACGCGACGGTTTACAGCGCGGCCAGCGTCAGTGGCGTTGTCAGCCACTGGGCGGGTTTCGCCGTAGCCAACCGACTGAACGCGGTTGGATTCAACACCGTACTGACCGGTCAGCACTTGCTTGACAGCAGCGGCGCGACGCTCGGACAGCTTCTGGTTGTAAGCGTCAGGACCGACGGAGTCAGTGTGACCTTCAACAGTGGTGGTGGTCTGTGGGTACTGCTTCATGAAGTCAGCCAGGTTCTTGATGTCGCCGTAGCTGTTGGTCTTCACGACCGACTTGTCGAAGTCGAACTTGACGTCCAGCTCAACGCGAACGGTTTCGGCAACGGCTGGGCAGCCATCAGCGTCAACGGTAACGTTGGCAGGGGTGTCAGGGCACTTGTCGACGTTGTCGCAGACGCCGTCGTTGTCGGAGTCAGCGCAAACTTCAGCTACTGGAGCTGGAGCAGCGACTGGAGCAGGCTTGGAGCCGCCACCGAAGTTCACACCAACGCCGACGGCAGGAGCCCACTCGGTGTCGCCCTTGTCGATGTTGTACAGAGCTTCAACGCCGGCACGGGCGTAGAAGTTCTCGGTGAAGTAGTACTTGGCGCCGCCACCCAGCTTGGCGAGGGTGGAGTGGTCACGACCACCGCTGTCCTGGCCAATGCTCTGGTGTGCGAAACCAGCGGAGACGTACGGACGCAGACCGGCGCCTGGAGTACCGAAGTGGTAGAAAGCGTCCAGAGCGGCATCAGCGCCCTTGATGTTTTTGCCAGCATCGCTACGGATGTTGTGGACTTCGTCGTAGGACAGAGCCAGTTCAACGTCGTCGGTCAGGAAGTAGCCAATCGAGCCACCGAACAGGTTGCCGTCGTTCTTGTAGTCACGGGCGCTGTCAGTCATGTACTTCTTGGCGAAGCCTTCCACCTCGACTGCGCCTTGGCCTTGTGCCAATACGCCGAACGAAGTCACGGCAACAAGAGAACCAATGGCAAGGCCCAAGGTGTTTTTCAGTTTCATCCGTTAAATCCCCATCTGGTGATTGTTAAGCGCCCCTAATCCAGGGGCAGCTCGACGACAAGTCTAGCAGACCTTGCCGATACGTTAGAGACCTTTGCGCCGAACTAAGTTTCGGACAGGTCTGCAAATTTATCGCGGAGCTTATCTAAAGCCCGCTTGTACCGCATTTTAGTGGCGCTCAAGCCCATGTGCATGATGTCGGCGATCTCCTGGAACTCCAGCTCGGCGACGAATCGCAGCACCAGAATCTCCCGATCGATCGGGTTCACGTACACCAGCCAACGGTCGAGACCACCGCGCTCCTCCGGCTTGGGCGCCTTCTCTTCGGATGCCTCCTCGAGCGGATCGAGACTCAGGGCATCCATCAAGCGGCGCTTTCGCCTTTCCTTTCTGTACTGCGTGATGCATTCGTTATAGGTGATGCTGTAAAGCCACGTCTTGAATTTCGACTTTCCCTCGAAATTCTTTAGCCCGTACAGCACCTTCAGCATCACTTCCTGACAGACATCGTCAGCGTCACGATCGTTCCCTAAATATCTTGCACAGACGTTGAAAAGGGTTCGCTGGTAGCGACGCATCAACTCTTCATACGCCCGCGTGACATGGAACAGCTCCTCGTGCGAACGCGCCACCAACTCCTCGTCAGAGAGCTCGCGGGGGTCGTAGCGCACGGGCAGCGTATGTACTTTATTCAAAACAGGTCGGCCCGAAGGTCAGGTCCCCGAAGGTCAGGTCAGTGTCCGCCACGGCATGATCGCTCAGCCTTTTTGCGGCGGCATACATTAGCAAAACGTTGACCTATCGGCTACTCACCCGCTGCTCCAGCAACTCGCGGTTGGACATCGAGACCAGTTCGCCGTCGTCGGTCAGGACCGTCGTCTTGACGGTGCCGATCGCCTCGATCTGCCCCTCGACCTCGCCAACCTGCACCTGCTGGCCTACCTGAAACATTTCCCGCACGTAGATTCCGGCCAGTATCTGACTGGCGATTTCACGGCTGCCCAGCCCCATCGCCAGTGCTGCGGCCAGACCAACGGTAATCAACGCGATGACGATCACATGGTTCAGCAGGTCGGTCTTGACCTCCAGCTGACTGATGGCCACCGAGATGCTGATGATGATCACCAGCCACTGAGCCACCCGACCCAGACCTGCAGCATAGTCGAGCCCGACCCCTTCGGCGGCGCCGCGCACCACGCCGTTGACCAGTTGCGCCAGCAGCACGCCGACCAGCAGCACCAGGGCGGCACCGAACACCTTGGGCAGGTACAGCGCGAGCATGTCCAACGTCGCCGACACACGCTGCAGCCCCAGCGACTCGGCAGCCGACACCAGAAAGATCAACAGCACGAACCAGTAGACGATCTTGCCGATCAGGGTCGAGATCGGCACCTTGAGGCCGCCGCGGCCCAGCAACTTGGTCAGGCCCGTACCAGCCATCAGGCGATCGAGGCCGAACTTGGCCAGCAGCTTGGACAACAAGGTATCGAGCAGCTTGGCCACCAGGAAGCCCAGGATCACCACGACCAACGCACCGAAGAGGTTGGGGATGAAGTTGGCGACCTTGGTCCACAAGGCGGTCATCGCCGCAAACAGGCTTTGGGTCCAGGGATCCAGTTCCATTGATCAATCAGCCTTATCCGCAACAGCGGCGGAGTTTTTACGACGCGACACCGGCGCGATATTCGCCGAACCACTGTTCACCGCGATCATGAACGCCTGCCCCCAACGCCCCATGAGGCTGAAGAGGTCACCTGCGCCGACCTGACGATTGGCGGTCTTGAGCACCCGCCCCAGCGCGGCGCGATCGTCGCGGCCTGGCGCCTGGGCGTTGAGCATGTCTCGCAGGGATTCTTCGAACGGATCAGGCATGCACACCTCGCGAATTTCATTCAAAGACGAGACCGTTGCACGGTGAGTCACAACGATCGTCCCGCGCAGAGGTTAAATTCTCGATCAGACCCAGCGCAAGCGGCGAAACAACAACCACTGACCCAACGCCACCGCCACCATCAATCCACAAGCCATGGTGAAACCGTAAGGATTGTCCGAACCCGGTATCCCGCCGACGTTGATGCCCAGCAGACCGGTGAGAAAACTCATCGGCAGGAAGATCCCGGTAATCACCCCGAAGCGATACATGGTGCGGTTCATGCGCTCGCTCTGGCGCCGGTCTTCGGCTTCGAGCACCAGCCCGACGCGCTCGCGCGCCAGTTCGAGCTCTTCCAGGTAGCGGGTCAGGCTGTTGTTCAGCTCGTTCCAATAATCGGCGTCATCGTCGACGAACCACGGCACCTTGTTGCGCGCCAGCTGGCCATAGATATCACGTTGCGGTGCCAGGAATCGCCGCAGTCCTGCGGCACGACGTCGCAGTTGCAGAATGCTGCCATGCTCGGGCGTGTACCGCTCGTCGGCATCGAGCTTGTCTTCTTCCAGATCGACGGTTTCGGAGAGGCCTTCGACCAATGCCTGGACCTTTTCGGTCAGGTGCTGGGCCAGGTAGAGAATGAGTTCAGAAGCGGTCCTGGGGCCTTTGCAGGCGGCGAATTGTTCGAGCAGGTCGTCGGTTGCGCGCAACGGTCGCAGGCGCAGGGAAATGATCCGCTGGGCCTGGGCGAAGATGCGCACCGAAACCATGTCTTCGGGTTCGGCACCGGGGTTGAGGTTGACCCCGCGCAGAAACAGCAGCAGTTCATCGTCGGGCAATGGCACCAGGCGTGGACGGGTGTTCTCTTCGAGCAGCAGGTCGCAGGCGAATTCGCTCAGGCCGCTGCTGCTACGCAACCAGCTGCGGGTCTGGGGGTGGCTGCGGTCCCAGTGCAGCCACAGGCTCTGGTGAGGCTGCAGCTGCAATTCATCGATTTCGGTCCGGGCAATCGAGCGCGCGCCGCCTTTGCCGTCCAGCACCAGGGCATGCACCAGCCCCCACTGCGCGTTTTCTTCCTCGAACATCGTGTCCCCGTTACTGATGGAAAATTCTCATTCAGGCATGGTCAGTGCCATCGGCGAGACGATGATGCCGTTGTTATCGGCATACAGATAGTGGCCGGGAATGAAAGTTACGCCAGCGAAGCTGATCTTCACGTCGAGATCGCCCAGGCCGCGCTTGACGGTGGGCATCGGATGACTGGCCAGGGCCTGAACACCGACATCGGTTTGCGCGAGCATGTCGACGTCACGCACGCACCCGTAGATGACGAGCCCTTCCCAACCGTTCTCGGCAGCCTTCTGCGCAAGCATGTCGCCCAGCAACGCCTTGCGCAGCGAGCCACCGCCGTCGACCACCAGCACCTTGCCGGTGCCATCCAGCGCGACCTGCTCGCGCACCCGTGAGTTGTCCTCGAAGGTCTTGATGGTGACGATCTGGCCGCCGAAGGAGTCGCGGCCGCCGAAATTGCTGAACATCGGTTCGAGCACTTCGACGTCGGGGTAGGCGTCGCACAGGTCGGGGGTCAGATAGTGCATGGCGTTGCTCCTGGGGCGAGTGGCGGCTGCAAGAGCCGGAAGGCTGCGCCGGACGCGGCGCGGCCATCACAGCCTAGACCATGCTCAGGTCGCCGCCAACGGGGTCGCACCTGGCAGCAATGGCCGGTAGGGGTCGCTCAGCCAGGTACCGACCAGCGGCCAGACCTCGGCCTGGGCCTGAGGACTGACCAGCATGCGTACGTGATCGAAATCATCGCCGAAGCCCTCGCCGCGACCCAGGTTGACGAACTGATTGTGGCTGCCCGCGAACTGCTCGAAGAGGTCCCGACAGGCCCAGCTCGGGTCCTGCAGGTCGCCTGCGGCGGCCACGGCCAGGATCGGCAGCTTCACCTCGTGCAGCCCTTCCCACCAATCGCGCTGGCTGTCGCCGAAGCGGCCGAACAGGCCTTTCCAGCGCAGCCATTCCAAGCCAACGCCCACGGGTTCGTCTTCCGGACCGCGCTTGAGCCGAGCGCCGGAAATGTGCGGATAACGCTTGAGCAACAAGCGACCGGCCCAGTTCAGGGGTGGAATCCGCAGTGGCCAGTGGCGACGACTGACCTGCGCGCCGAACAGCGCTGCGGAGGCGGCCAGATCGCCTTGCAGATAGCCGCCTCCCAGGGCCGCTGCCAAGGTGATGCCGCCAAGCGAATGCCCGACCCAGTGCGGCGTCTGGGCGCTGACCTCGGCGACGAACGCACCGATCACCGGCAGATCGTACTGGGCATAGTCGGCCACGGTGTTGCTGGCGTAATGCTGGTTGCGCGGCGACAGGCCGTGCCCGCGCATTTCGGCGATCCAGACATCGAAGCCACGACGCGCCAGCCAGGGCCCCAGGCCGATGCCCTTGGGCGAGTACCAGAAGCGCCGGTTGGAAAAGCTGCCATGCAGTAGGATCACCGGCACGCCCCGGGCACCGGGCTGATCGGCCAGGCCCAGGCGCGTCAACGCCAGCTCGACACTAGGGTCGGGGCTGTTGGCTGCCTTGATGCGGTAGATGTCTTCGCTGAGGTCGCCACGACGCTCGGCACTGAGCAACGCGACGGGAAAGAGGGTACTGCTGCTTTGCATAGGGCACTTGCATCTGAATGAATGAAACCGTAGCAGCGGCGCAAGCCGCGTAGCTTTTTGATTTGCCTTTGAAAAGCAAGATCAAAAGCTACGCGGCTTGCGCC